>JBFINI010000145.1:0-7607 GCA_041611275.1 Burkholderiaceae bacterium | reverse complement strand
TCGGTACGGTCAATTCGATCAACTGGGCCCGGGTCGTCGCGCAGGTCGTTTACTACTTCAAGGGCTATTTCGCCGCCACCACAGGCAACGACGAACGGGTGTCGTTTGCCGTACCGTCGGGCAACTTCGGCAACGTGCTGGCCGGCTGGATCGCCCGCCAAATGGGGCTGCCGATCGCGCAACTGGTCATTGCGACCAACGAGAACGACGTCCTCGACGAGTTCTTCCGCAGCGGTCGCTATCGCGTGCGTGCGGCCGCCGAAACGCAGGCCACCAGCAGCCCGTCGATGGACATCTCCAAGGCCTCAAATTTCGAGCGCTACGTCTTCGACATCGTCGGCCGCGACGCGGCGACGGTGCGCGAACTGTGGCGGCGCCTCGACGCGGAGGCGCGTTTCGACCTGTCGGCCACGCCGCACTGGTCGGCGGTGCGGAATTCCGGCTTCGTTTCCGGTCGCAGCACGCATGCCGACCGCCTGGCGACGATCCGCGACGTCCACGCGAAAACGGGAATCGTCATCGACCCGCACACCGCCGACGGCGTCAAGGTCGGCCGCGAGCACCGGCGCGATACGCCGATGATCTGTCTCGAGACTGCGCTGCCGGCCAAGTTCGCCGAGACGATCGTCGAGGCGATCGGCCGCGAACCGGAGCGGCCGGCCGGCTACGCGGATATCGAGAAGAAACCGCAGCGTTTCACCGTGCTGCCGGCTGACCTGGCACGGCTGAAGGGCTATCTCGAACAGCACGCTGGCTGAGCCGACGATGAAGACGATCGGCTTCATCGGCTATTCAAACACCGGCAAGACGACGCTGATCGAAAGACTCATTCCACTTTTCATCGCTCGCGGTCTGGCCGTGTCAACGGTGAAAAACGCCCATCACGGCTTCGACATGGATCGCCCGGGCAAGGATTCGTACCGCTACCGGCAGGCCGGCTCGGCGCAGGTGCTGATCGCGACTGCCGAGCGCTGGGCGCTGCTGACCGAAGTGCGCGACGGGCCGGCGCCGCTCGAACAGCTGATCGCACAACTGGCGCCCTGTGACCTGGTGCTGGTCGAAGGTTTCAAGAGCGAAGGACAGTTCCCGCGCATTGAGGTACGTCGCTCGACCAACACCGAACCGCCGATCTTCCCGCACGACCCCAACGTCATCGCGGTTGCCGCTGACCACGGGGTCGAGACGCCACTGCCGGTGCTAGACCTGAATGACGCCGCTAAGATTGCGGCGTTCATCGTCGAGCGGTTGCAGCTGTCCTGATGCTTTCCGTCGAAGAGGCGCTGGCGCGATTGCTGGCGCAGGCGCACACGTTGACTGACGTCGAGACCGTCTCGACGCTTGCGGCGCACGGTCGCGTGCTTGCGCAGCCGGTTGTCTCGGCGCTCGACGTGCCGCCGATGGACAATTCGCAGATGGACGGCTATGCGCTGCGCTGCGCCGATGTAACTTCGGCGCCGACCACGCTGCCGGTCGCACAGCGGATCGCCGCCGGCCATGTCGGCGCGCCACTCGCGCCTGGGACTGTGGCGCGGATTTTTACCGGGGCACCGGTGCCAGCCGGGGCCGATACGATCGTCATGCAGGAGGCGACCACCGTCAGTGGTGAGCGGGTGACGATCAACGAAGTGCCGATGGCCGGCGCGTGGATCCGCCGTGCCGGCTTCGACGTGAAGCGGGGCGCAATGATCCTTGCCGCCGGCCATCGGTTGCGGCCGCAGGATTGTGGACTGGCGGCCTCGATCGGTGTCGCCGAACTGGTGGTCGTGCGGCGGCCGCGGGTGGCGGTGTTCTTCACAGGTGATGAACTGGTGATGCCCGGCGAGCCACTGCCGCCCGGCCGCATCTACAACTCCAACCGTTTCGTGCTGCGCGGTCTGCTCGAGCGACTCGGTTGCGAGGTGATCGATCTTGGCATCGTGCCCGATGATTTCGAGCGCACGCGGCAGACGTTCGTGGCGGCGGCCGAGCGCGCCGATCTGATCGTCACCTCTGGCGGCGTGTCGGTCGGCGAGGAAGATCACGTCAAGCCGGCGGTGCAGGCGGAAGGCTCGCTCGATGTGTGGCAGATCGCGATGAAGCCGGGCAAGCCGCTGGCCTTCGGCGCCGTCGCGCGTGTACCGTTCATTGGCCTGCCCGGCAACCCGGTGTCCAGCTTCGTGACCTTCCTGTTGTTTGCGCGGCCATTCATCCTGCGCCGACAGGGCGTGCTTGAAGTGGCGCCGCGAGCGTTGCCGCTGCGTGCCGACTTCGACTGGCCGAAAGCCGACAAGCGGCGCGAATTCCTGCGTGTGCGCGTCAATGCGGACGGCCGGCTCGAGCTGTTTACGAACCAGAACTCGGCTGTGCTGACCTCGACTGCCTGGGCCGATGGCCTGATCGACAACCCGGCCGGCAGCACGATCGCGCGCGGAGCGACGGTGCGATACTTGCCGTTTGCGGAGCTGCTCGGATGAAAGTGACCGTGCTGTACTTCGCCCGCCTGCGTGAAGCGGTTGGCTGCGATCGCGAGACGGTCGAGTTGCCGGCGGAAGTCAAGACCATCGCAGCGCTGCGCCAGTGGCTGATCGCGCGTGGCGCACCCTGGGCGCAGGCGTTCACCGAGATCAGGCGAATTCGGGCTGCGGTCGACCAGCAGCTGGCGACCGATGATGCGCCGTTCACGGAGGGTGCTGAAGTCGCCTTCTTTCCCCCGGTGACCGGAGGCTAGGGTGCGCTGCATGT
Organism: Burkholderiaceae bacterium; assembly: GCA_041611275.1. GTDB lineage: Bacteria > Pseudomonadota > Gammaproteobacteria > Burkholderiales > Burkholderiaceae_F > JADJWR01. The sequence continues at coordinate 4,886 of JBFINI010000145.1, read as the reverse complement.
TGGCTTTATGTTCGAACCGGCACGACCCATGGCGCCGGGATGGGCAGCTTGCCGACGAGCACTGAAATGCCGGTGCGCGTGCAAAGCGAAGACTTCGACGTGGGCGCCGAGATCGCGTCCCTGCGCGCGGCCGATCCGAAGGTGGGTGCGGCGGCGGTGTTCATCGGCGTGGCGCGGGACCTCAATGACGGTGAGCGAGTCGCTTCGATGACGCTCGAGCATTACCCGGGCATGACCGAGCGCGCGCTCGAAGGCATCTGTGCACAGGCTCGCTCACGCTGGAATCTGATCGACGTTCTGGTCGTGCACCGCATCGGTACCTTGCGACCGACTGAGCAAATCGTGCTGGTTGTCGTCACCAGCAGTCATCGTGGCGACGCTTTTGCGGCCTGCGAGTTCGTGATGGACTACCTGAAGACCGACGCGCCGTTCTGGAAACGTGAGGCAACGGCGCAGGGCAGCCGCTGGGTGGAAGCGCGCGAATCGGACGACGCGGCGCGCGAGCGCTGGGACGCCGACGATCTGCGCCGCTAGTGGGTTGCGTTGGTCGTCAACCTTCAGCTCGTGCGCGCCAGCCGCAGCGCAGCGCCCTGCATGCTGGCGTTAGCCATGATCGACGGCGGGGCAACGTCCCGTGCGGCAAGCAGCAGGGCCGCGGCCACGTCATCAGCGCCGATCGGTCGCACGCGCGCGGGAATCAAATTGCGCAAGGGGCGGGTAGCGAGCAGCGTCAGTTGTTCGCCGAGCCGCATGTGAGCGCGATCGCCTTCAAGCAGGCTCGGTCGCGCGATCACCAGCGAGCGCAGGTCCGATGACTGCAGGGCTCGCTCGGTTTCGCCTTTGACGCGGTTGTAGAAAACGCGGCTTCGCGCGTCGGCGCCCAGCGCGCTGATCGACAGGAACCGGCGCGCCTCGACGCGCTCGGCCCAGCGCGCGATCGCCAGCACGTAATCGTGATCGACGCGGCGGAAAGCCGCCCGCGCGCCGGCCGCGCGCAAGGTCGTGCCCAGACAGCAGTAGACGTCGAGCCGGTCGCCGGCATCGGCGAGATCGGCCAGCAGGGTTTCGAGGTGTTCGAAGTTGGCGTCGCGTCGCTCGACCTTTGCGGACGTTGCCGTGAGCGGTCGCCTGGCCAGCGCGACGACGCGCGAATACTCAGGCGCGGTGGCGAGCAGCGCCAGCAATCGCGAGCCGACTAGGCCGGTGCTGCCGGCGACGACGGCGATCTTTTCTTGATGGCTCATTGCGCAATGCCCGCCTCGCGCAGGAAGCGATGCAATTCGCGCGCGAAGCGTTCATAGCCGGCTCCGTTGGCGTGGATCTGGTCTGCTTTCAGGGCAGGGTCGGACAGCACCTGCGACCAGCCGGAAGCGAACAACGGCACGCGCTTTTCGTCGGCCAGCGCTGCATACAACGGGTGATCGTCGAGCGAACGCAGCAGGGCACCGGCGATAGTCGGCCGCGGCACGGCGATCAGGACCGCCTGCGCGCCGGCGCCCCGGATCTCCGTGAGCATGGCATCAATCGCCGCGCGCGTCTCGGCCTCCGGAACCTGGCGCAGGAAGTCATTGCCGCCGATTGATACCAGCACCAGCGCCGGCGTGTGTTCAGCCAGCAGCCCAGGTAGACGTTGCCGCGCTTGCGCACTGGTATTGGCGGGTACGCCGGCGTTGATCACGTTCCAGCCGGTCAGATGCGCCAGGCGCGACGGGTAACTGTCGGCGGTGCCAGCACCAGTGCCGGAGGTCAGTGAATCACCGAGGGCGACGACGGTGGCGCCGGTCGGGACGCCTGCACCGCGCGCGGTCTCGCGGCCACAGGCCGCCAGCATGACGCTTCCGACCGCGGCGGCAAGCCAGCGGCGGCGGAGCCCATTGATTTCAGTCGAAGGCGAGTGTGTAGACGAGGTCGACCGCATTATCGGTACCGGCGCGCGCAACCAGCGACAGCCGGCTCGACAACTGGTAATTCAGCTGCACGATGCGGCTGGTGCCGGAGACGGCCTGTTCATAGCTGACCGACAGCGCGTCACCGAGTCGCTTGCCGATAGTGATGATCTCGCCGGCCACCGTGGTGGTCGAGGCCTCGTCGCTGCGCAGCGAGCCGGCCACGGCGCGACTGGGCAACAGCGAGGCCGAGCCGATCTGGCCGCTGCGGATCGAGAACTCGTCGATGCCCAGCGAGCGCGTGACCCGTGTCGCATAGCCTTCGCCGCTGCCGCCAAGCAGGCCGGCGGCGGCCTGCGCCAGCGCTAGGTTGTCGCCTTTCGACTGATCGGCCGGGCGGCCGACGACTAGCCAGGACAGCGCCTCGACATCGGCCATCGGCGGATCGCTGTACAGCCGTACCAGCGGGTTGGCGGCCGTGCGGGTGATGGTGACGCCGACTTCGACTGGCAGGCCCGGGCGGACGGCCAGGATGTCGAGGCCCGGGTTCTCCGGCGCGCCCTGGAAGTTCAGCCGCCCGCGGGCGATCTTCAGTTTCTGGCCGAAACCTTCGTAGACGCCGTCGACCGTGGCGATCGAGCCCACAGCGCTGACGACACCCTTGCCGGCGCTGCGCAGGCGGACCGCGCCTTCGACGCGCGTATCCAGGCCACTGCCACGCAGGTAGAAGGCCGGACCAAGGTCAACGCCAAGATCGAAACCGACCGTGACACGTCGCTCGCGCGTTTCGGCCGGCTCCTGCGCCCGTACCACGAGCACGTCGGAGGACAGCGACGGTAGTTCCGATTGCGAGAAATCGATGAAGCCGGCGACGGCGGCGACGGCGCCGTTCAGCTGCACGTGCTTGGCCGAAGTCTCGATATTGGCGCCACCGGAGGCGATGACCCAGCGGTCCGGTCGCTGCAGCAGAGGCAGGCGGCTTGCGGCGACCTGGATCAAGCCGTTGAAGTCGCGCAGGCGCAAGCGGCCGCTGGCGCTGACCGAGCCGTCCTCGTCGGCCTTCGCCGCCGCCGCGGCTCGCCTGTCGTCGGGTCGCACGCGCGGCGGTCCCGAGAATTGCAGATCGTCGAGAACGATCAAGTCGTCCTCGAGATGGGCGCGCAGTTTGCCGTTCTCCAGCCGCATGCCCTGTTCGACCCAGGCCACGCGCAGGTCATCGCCGGTCAGCTGGCCGGTTGCGCGCGGCTCGGCAGGCGTGCCTTCGATGCGCACCGTGCTGGCCAGTTTGCCGCCGAGCCGAACGTTGGCGCGCACGTGATCGGACAGCAGCGCATTGACCCAGTCCATCGTCGGCAGGTCGAAAGCGCCGAGAATCAGCCACGGCTGCTTTTGAGCCAGCCGCCAGCCCGCGTCGGCGGACTTCTCGAGTGAGGCTTCGATCGACGCGCCGAGGCCGCCACTTCTTTCACTCTCCACGCGGACGAATGCGGTCAGTTCGTTGGCCGTTGCGGTGGCGTCCAGCCGCACGTCGATCAGTTTCAACGCGGAATCCGCTCCACGCCCGGCGTAAAGATCGCCACCCGTGCGTTCAATCAGCACGCGACCGTCGATCTGGGCGCCAAGGCGAACGTTCCACTCGCCACGCAGCGTCAGCGGCGGGCGTTCGCCGGTCGGAGCGATGACCGGCGCGATCGCGCCTTCAACCGGCGGCACCAGCAGCGTCGGTTGCAGGCCGCGGAAGTTACCGCTGGTCGAAATCCGTCCGGCGTCGGCGAGAACGCGGATCTCCTCAAAGCGGATGTGCCGCAGGGCAAGCTGCGCCGGGCCAAACTCGGTTTTTGGCCCGATCACCAGGTTCGCTGGCAGCAGCAGCCGCAGGTCGACCGGTGCGCCGACGATCAATTCGCGCAATTGCCCGCGCCAGGAATCCTTAAGCCAGCCACCTTGCGCGTAGAGCATCGCGCCGTGCGAGTGCTCAGTTGAGCCTTGGATGCGGATGCCGTGCTCGCTGAGCCGGCCGCTGGCGGCAACGGTGACCGAGCGGATCGTCGCATTGGGCTGCGGACGGAAGCTGTACTGCGCCAGACCGGACTGCACCCGCAGTGCACCGTCGGTGCCGCCACCGTAGCTGACCTCCGCTTGTACGCGTTTGAGGCCGTGATCAGCGTAGCGAAGATCGGTCGCGGTCAGGCTCGCCGCGAACGCGGGCGCCGTCCACGAGCCGCTGGCACTGCCGCTGAACTTCAGGCTGCCCGCAATGGGGGTCTTGGGGTCTGCCGGCACGAGTTCAGCGAGCGCCGGAACGTCCAGTGAAATTTCAAGCGTCCGGTCGGCGGCACCCAGACCGCCCTTGGCCAGCAGTCGCGCACTGCGCACGGCGACGTCAAGGTCGACGTCGAGTTGCTGCGCGGCGTCCAGATCAATGCGCCCCTGGGCTGCCAGCGGACGGCCAAAGGCGGAGCTGTCAGCCAGTTCGAAGCGCACGCGGCCATTGGCCTGCGGCTGCAGCGCACCGCTGGCCGAAAAGGTTCCACTGAGCCGCGCGTCAACGTCCTTGACCAGCAGCCCCGGTTCGAAACGCTGCAATTCGCCTCTGATTTCGATCTTCATCGCATCCGTCAGACCGACCAAACCGCGGGCGCTGACAAAGCCGGAACCGAGCGCGAGGCGGGCGGCATTGATCGTCGCTTCGCGCGGCGTGATCTGCGCATCCGCCTTTAACGTCGCCGCCGGCCGACCGCGATTGGCCAGATCGGCAAGCACGAAGATGGTTTCGGCTTCCTGGCGAGCGCTGACGGTACCGTCGACGCGAAACGGCTGCAGCTTGCCGTGCAGCTTGGCCGGATCGACGTCGGCGAGCTTGACGCTGGTCTGCCAGCCAAAGCCTTTTCCGTACTGCATGGCGAATTCGCCCTGTGCGGAACCCTGGATCAGTTCGGCAAGCAGGCGGTCGACTTTCAATTCGCTGGCGTTGGCCACGATCCGCGCGCGGGCGGTGCG
>JBFINI010000144.1:0-7641 GCA_041611275.1 Burkholderiaceae bacterium | reverse complement strand
GTGCCGGGCACGCCGCTGCCCAGCAGGATGCCGACGATCGACGAAGCCTGCCACGCGATCCAGGTGCCCGAGCAGATGCCGGCATAGAACCAGGTCCGCTCGCTACTGCCAGCCGGCGGGCCCGGCTGCGTCGACCAGCGCGACACGGCCAGGGCAAAACTCACATCGCCGGTCAGGCTGCCGAGCAACAAGCGCTTGGGAGTTGGCAGATGGCGCAAGTAGGGATAAAGCCCGGCGGAAAAAATCACGAAGCGCAGATTGACCACTGCCGTCGTCAGCAGCGCGACCCAGATCGGCGCATCGGCGGCGATCAGCGGCAGAGCCGCGAGCTGCGCGCTGCCGGCAAACAGCAGCAGCGTCATGCCGAGCGCCTGCAGTTGCGTCAGCCCGGTCTTCACCATCGCCACGCCGGTGACCACACCCCACGCGGCCAGCGCGATCAGCGCCGGTGCGACCAGTCGCAGGCCGGCCAGCCACGCGGTGCGCCGCTGCTGCGCCCGCTGCGGGTCGGCACCGAACAGCGCGCGCGCCAAGCGTGCCGGGGCCATCAAGCGCGCGGCAGCGGCAGTGCCGGCGACGGCGCACGCAGCAGCAGCCACAGTAGCGCACCGGTGGCCAGCACGATGGCCGGCAGCGAGAACAGATTCAAGTCCGTCCAGCCGGTGGCCGACAGCAGCGCACCGGAAGCTGCCGACGACGTGATCATCGTGAGGAACACCATCAGGTCGTTGATCCCCTGCACGCGCGCCTTTTCCGCCGAGGTGTAGGTCGAGGTCAGCAACGTGGTGGCGCCGGTGAACATGAAGTTCCAGCCCAGACCGAGCGCGGTGAGCGCGATCCAGAAATGCCAGTAGCTGATGCCGGCATGCGCCACCGCCACCGTGACGAACATCAGCGCGCAGCCGGCTAGCATCACACGCAGATGGCCGAAGCGGCGCAGCAGCGTGCCGGTGAAGAAACCGGGCGCGAACATCGCGATTACGTGCCACATGATCACGTCGGCCGCCTGCGGATAGCCGAAGCCGCAGACCTTCATCGCCAGCGGCGTCGCCGTCATCAACAGGTTCATCGCGCCGTAGCTGATTGCGCCGACCAGCACGGCGACGATGAACGTGGGCTGCGCAGCAATCGTCGCCAGCGGCCGGGCCGCGGCCGCGCCTTCCGCCTGCGGCCGCTGCGGAATGTGCAGCCGGCTGGCCACCAGGCAGGCGATCAACGCGACGATCGACAGCGCGATGTAGGTACCGGCGAAGGCGGTCGGCAGCGCCTCGCGCGTGAGCTTGCTCATCTCCGGGCCGACGATGCCGCCGGCCAGGCCGCCGGCCAGGACCCAGGAGATCGCCCTTTCCTTCAGTTGCGGAGCGTAAACATCGGCAACGTCGGCGGCGGCGAAGCGCAGGTACTGCGCAAACGCGTTGTACATGCCGACCACGAAGGTGCCGGCGCACAGCACGACGAAGCTGCCGCTGAATACGCCGATGGCGGCAATCGTGGTGCCGACGAAGCCCATCAGCTGGCCGAACATGAAACCGGCACGACGGCCGAAACGTCCCATCGCCAGCGACGCTGGAAATGTCGTCAGCGCCGAGCCGAGGATGTAGGTGGTCACGGGCAGCGTGGCCAGGATCGGCGACGGCGCCAGCGCCAGCCCGACCAGTCCGTTGACCGCGATCAACGTGACGTTGTTGACGTACAGCAGCGCCTGGCAGGCGACGAGCAGCAGGATCTGTCGGTGCGCGCGGGCGGTATCGCCGGTGTTGTCAGTCAGCACGGCGCGCATTCTACGAGCCGGCCGGGATCGAAGCCGCGCGGCTAGAATCTGCGCTTCCGAGCTGGGAGCCCAACAAATGTCGATGGCCGACCGTGATGGTTTCATCTGGTACGACGGCAAGATGGTGCCATGGCGCGACGCGACCACGCACGTGCTGACGCACTCGCTGCACTACGGGCTGGCCGTCTTCGAAGGCGTGCGTGCCTACAAGACCGAGATCGGCACGGCGATCTTCCGCCTGCGCGAGCACACCGACCGGCTGTTCAACTCGGCCAAGATCTTCCTGATGCAGATTCCGTACACGCGCGAGCAGATCGTCGAGGCGCAGCGCGAAGTCGTGCGCGCCAACAAGCTCGAGTCGTGCTACCTGCGACCGCTGGCTTTCTACGGCTCCGAGAAGATGGGCGTTTCGCCGAAGGGCGCCAAGGTGCACGTGGCGATCGCCGCCTGGCCGTGGGGCGCGTATCTCGGCGAAGAGGGGCTGCAGAAAGGCATCCGCGTGAAGACGTCGTCGTTCGCGCGGCACCACATCAACGTGTCGATGGTGCGCTCGAAGACGGCCGGCCATTACGTGAACTCGATCCTCGCCAATCTGGAAGCGACCAACGAGGGTTATGACGAGGCGCTGCTGCTCGATACCCAGGGCTTCGTCGCCGAGGGCGCCGGCGAGAACCTGTTCGTCGTTCGCGACGGCCAAATCTTTGAGCCGGAGATGGTTTCGGGTCTGACCGGCATCACTCGGGCGACGATCATCGAACTGGCCAAGGACCTCGGCTACACGGTCACCGCCAAGCCGATGACGCGCGACGACGTCTATCTGGCCGACGAGGCGTTCTTCACCGGCACTGCTGCCGAAGTGACGCCGATCCGCGAGCTCGACGGCCGTACGATCGGTGCCGGCCAGCGCGGCCCGCTCACCGAAAAGCTGCAGAGCCTGTTCTTCGACGTGGTCAACGGCCGCGCCGAGAAGTACCGGCGCTGGCTGACCCAGGTATGAAAACAACGACTGATCTGCCGGTAGTCGAATTGTCGGCGAAGGAACTGCCGGCGTTCTGCCCTAATCCGCAGATGCCGGTGTGGAACCATCACCCGCGCGTATTCCTCGATGTCGTTACCAAGGGCGAGGCCATGTGTCCGTACTGCGGCACGCGCTATCGGTTGAAGGCCGGCGAAAGAGTCACCGGTCATTGACCAGGGCCGATATGTCGAGGCTGGCCAAGCCATTGTTGTTCGCTTCGAGCGACGAATGCGAACAGGCCTTCTACGAGGCGCTCGAGAATGCCGATGCCGATGCCGCCGTCGATCTGTGGCTCGACGATGCCGATATCTGCTGCGTGCATCCGAACGGCCCGCGGCTGCTCGGCCATGGCGCGGTGACCGGCTCGTGGCGGGCGATCCTCGCCAACGGCCCGCTGCGTATCCGCGCGGCATCTAAGAAGACACTGGAGACGCCGATGATCGCCCTGCATAACGTGGTCGAGGAAGTGATGATCGAACAGGGTCAAGTGCAGAAGATCGTGCACGTCATTGCCACCAACGCCTACGTGAAGACGCCGGCGGGCTGGAAGATGGTGCTGCATCACGCCTCGCCGGCACCGGAAGGGCAGGCGAGCGAAGTCGAGTCGCCGAACGGGCCCTTGCATTAGCCAGTCTGGATGTACGCGAGCCTGCGGTTCGCACGTGCATCCAGACTGGAACTGCAAGTCGGGCGCGCCGCCTTGAGGCGGCTCGGCGCCGGCGCACAGGACAACTGACACGAGCGGCGCGCATTGCGCACCGCGATCACGCCAACAAAGCGTTCTCGCTCATGCCATTGATCGAGCCGGACTACCGTGCGCCGCGCTGGCTGCCGGGCGCGCATCTGCAGACGATCGTCGCGGCTCGGCTGGTGCCGCTGCCGCGCGTCGAATACCGGCGCGAGCGCTGGGATGCGCCCGACGGCGATTTCATCGACGTCGATTTCGCGCAGCCGGAGCCATCCCCGGCCAGCGCACCGGTACTGGTGCTGTTCCACGGGCTCGAAGGCTGTTCGCGTTCCCACTATGCGCTGGCGATCATGCGCGCCGCGGCCGATCGCGGCTGGCGGGCGCTGGTGGCGCACTTTCGTGGCTGCTCAGGCGAGCCGAACCGGCTGCCGCGCGCTTATCACTCGGGCGATGTGGACGAAGGCGACTGGATCCTTCGCCGTGTTCGCGAGCGCTATCCGGAGGCGAGACTGCACGCGGTCGGCGTCTCGCTCGGCGGCAACATGCTGGCCAAGTGGCTGGGTGAGCGCGGCACGGACGCGACGTTCGTCACCGCCGCCGCATCGATCGGCTCGCCGCTCGATCTGACCGCCGGCGGTGCGGCGCTGTCGCGCGGCTTCAACATGCTGTACACGAAGCTCTTCCTGGCCACGCTGAAGGACAAGGCGCTGGCCAAAATCGCGCGCTTTCCCGACGTGGCCTCGGCCGCGGCGATCCGCGCCGGCCGCGATCTGTACGACTTCGACAACGCCTACACGGCGCCGGTGCACGGCTTCCGCAACACCGACGATTACTGGGCGCGCGCCTCCGGCAAGCCGTGGCTGCTGGCGGTCGAGGTGCCGCACCTGGTACTGAATGCGCGCAACGATCCGTTCGTGCCGGCGGCGAGCCTGCCGCAGCAGCACGAGGTTTCGCGCCACGTGCAGCTCGAACAGACCGAAGAAGGTGGCCACATCGGCTTCGCGCGCGGCCCGTTTCCAGGCAATCTCGGTTATCTGCCAGAGCGGCTGTTCCGCTTTTTCGATGGCGGTGTCTGATCTGGAGCGGGCTGCCGCATCGCGCCGGCGTGATCGAGCCGCGCAGGCCTGACCATCCTTCGAAAGAGCCGAGCGCTATGGCAGCGTGGCCACCAGCACTGCATTGCCCGAGGTGATCGCGAAGCGCTTGCCGCCGAGCCAGGCGATGCGGCGCGGCGAACTCAGGCTCGGATTGCCGCCGACGGCGATACCGTTCTGGCCAAATGAGCTCAGCACGGTGGTCACGGTGCCGTCGGATGCGATGCGTCGGATCAGATGATTGCCGGTGTCGGCGACATAGAGGTTGCCGGCGTCGTCGAAGGCCAGGCCCTCCGGATTCCTGAAGCGCGCCGCGCTCGCGATGCCGTCGGCATAGCCGCCAGTGCCGCCAGCCGCGCTCTGCACTGGCATTCCCGCGAAGGTGCTGACAAAGCCGGCCGGTGTGATTTTGCGGATGGTGCTGTTGTACGTGTCGGCTACGAAAAGATTGCCCGCGGTGTCCAGCGCCATGCCCGAGGTCCGGCCGAAAGTCGCCTGCGATGCCGGTCCGTCGACATTGCGCTGGCTCAAACTGAACAAGCTCGTTCCAGCCAACGAAGCGATCGCACCGTCCGGCGATCGCTTCAGAAGCACGTCGTAAAACTCGCGGCTGAACGGAAGCGGCACGGGGGCACTGGCCGAAAAATAGATCGTGCCACCTTGATCAATCGCGATGCCTTGCGACAAGAGCCCGCGCCCATCCGGCAGGGCCACTGCGCCTCCGTCAACGATCGTGGAAACCGGGCCACCGGGCAAAAGCGCGCGCAACGCCCGGTTTCCCAGTTCGGTGAAGAGAAAACCGCCATCCGTCGTTCGCGTGACGTCGAAAGGTCGGGACAGTCGAGCTGCATCTCCAGTTCCGTCGATGAAACCTTCTTCGCCAGCGCGGCCGGCCACCGTGCTGGTGTCCCCACTTGGCGAAACCGTTCGCAGCGTGTGATTCTGTGAGTCGGCGACGTACAGATTGCCCGTGGAATCCGCGGCGACACCGATCGGTGTGTTGAACCGCGCGGCCGTGCCGCCGCCGTCGGTCATGCCGGACAACGTAACCTTGCCGGCGATCGTCGAGACTGCGCCGTCGGCGGCGATCCTGCGAATCGCACCGCGGTCGAGGAAGTAGACATTGCCTGCCGCGTCGATGCCGATCGCCGACGGTTCCATGCCGCGAGTGGCCTCGATCGTGGTGACCACGCCTGCCGGCGTGATCCTGCGCACTGCGCCGCCGCCCTGCGCCGAGATCTCCTGCTCGGTGACGTAGATTGTGTCTGCCGCGTCGATGGCAATGCCGAGAAGAAGACTGAACGAGGCCGTGGTGCCGGTCCCGTCGCGGCTCGCAAGGGGGCCGGGCGTGCCGGCGAGCGTCGTCGTCTCGCCGGATGGGGTGACTTTTCGCACGACGTTGGTGCCTCGATCGATGACGAAGAGATTGCCCAATCGATCGACGACCAGTTGCGCCGGGCTGTTGAAGCGCGCACTCGCTGCGTCGCCGTCCTGGTAACCGAACAGGCCCGGCTGACCGGCCAGAACGCGGGCCACGCCGCTCGGCGCGACAGTCCATATGACGAAATTGAAAGCATCGGACACGTAGATGTTTCCGGTTCCGTCGACCGCAATGCCGGAGAGATTCGAATTTGATGGCGGCGACCACACTGTCGTCAGCACGCCGGTCCGCGAAAACCTGCGGACCGTGCCTCCGTCGGCGGCGATGAACAGCAGATCGCCGCTTGGGGTGACGCAGGCCAAGAGCGGGTAGGGCGGATTGAAGCCGGCGGCGGCGGGCGCCACGTCTGGCAGGACCACCGTGGTGACCAGCCGCGACGGCGGAACCTTGCGGAACGATGGTGACTGACCCATCGGGTCCCATCCAGACGGCAGAAGGAGGTTGCCGTCGCCGTCGACGCTGAGGGTCGCATGGGTCCCGAAACGCGCCGAAGTGCCTGCGCCGTCGAGCGCGCCAAGCCCGCCCGTGTGTCCAGCGAGCAAGGCCAATGTCGCTGCCGGCGCAGAAGGTTTGCGTACCCACAGCGGCGTCGCCTCGCTTGCTGTGCTGCCGATCGCGTTGGTGGCAATGACCCGCAAGCGCAGACCATTGAGTGCCGTGCTCGCCGCCTCGACGCTGTAGCTCGCGGCCACGGCGCCGTCGATATCGTTCCAGCTTGCGCCTTCGTCGGTGCTGGACTGCCACTGGTATCTGACCGTGTCGCCGCCGGCGACGACGGAAAACGTTGCCCGAGCCGATGCTTCAATCGACTGCGCCGTCGGCTGAACGGAAATGCGGGGCGGTGCCGGTGCGGGCGTCGGCACAGGGGCTGGCGCAGGAGCGCTGCTCGGCGATCCATCGCCGCTCCCGCCGCACGAGGCGGCGGCGACCCATACCGCGCACAGAAACAGTCCACGCAGACTGCTGCACGTGAAACGCTTGTCGTTCATGCGCAGTTCACCGAAGCCGGTAGAAAAACACACTAAGTTGACGGCAAGCGCGCCGTCAATGGCTCAATCTTTGGCTGCCGTAACGTTGTTCCGGCGGAGGCGTCAATGGGCACGGCGAGGCAAGATTGCCGGCGGATCGCTCCGTCTGCTCAAAGCGGTCGGCCTTGGCGCGCGCCGGATCATGCTCACGGAGCCGGGGGCCATCGCAGCGCAGGGCAATCCTCGCCGCGACGGGCATCGCGCCTTCGCGTCGATCAGCCGCGCCCCACGAACGGCATGTTGGTGGCCATGATCGTCATCGTCTGCACGTTCGATTCGAGCGGCAGGCCGGCCATGAAGACGACAGCCTGCGCCACATGCTCGACGTCCATGCGCGGTTCGACGGCGATGCGGCCGTCGGCCTGCGCCACACCGGCCTTCATCCGCTCGGTCATCTCGGTGGCGGCGTTGCCGATGTCGATCTGGCCGCAGGCGATGTTGAACGGTCGGCCGTCGAGCGACAGGCATTTGGTCAAGCCGCTGATCGCGTGCTTGGTTGCGGTATACGGCGTCGAATTCGGCCGCGGTGCATGCGCGGAGATCGAGCCGTTGTTGATGATGCGGCCGCCCTGCGGCTGCTGCTGCTTCATGATCCGCACCG
>JBFINI010000143.1:0-7764 GCA_041611275.1 Burkholderiaceae bacterium | reverse complement strand
AGGTCGGCCACCGGGTCGCGCAGGCGAGCGAGAACCTGCTGCGTGCCGCCTTCGTGCGCCCAGGCCGGCAGCACCGAGGACACCGCCGTGGGGCCCCAGGTGTGCGGAATCACGTCGTAGGCTGCATCGACATCGGCGCGCGCCCAGTCGACCATCTGAGCCATGTGCTCGGCGGCGTGCTTCGGCGCGCCGAACTTGGGCTGGATGTGCGAGATCTGCAGCCGCGCGCCACTGGCGCGCGCGGTGGCCAGCGCCTCGCCGATCGCGAGCTCGAACTGCAGATCGCGATTGCGCACATGGGTGGTGTACAGGCGCCCGTGAAGGGCGACGCGCTGCGCCAGGGCCGACAGTTCGCGCGTATCGGCGCAGATGCCGGGCACGTACTCGAGGCCGGTGGAAAAACCAATGGCACCTTCCTCGAGCGAGCGGTCAAGCAGCGATGCCATGGCATCGATCTCGGCCTCGTCGGCGCGGGCCAGCGGATCGGACATCACCGCCATGCGCAGCGCCGCATGGCCGACCAGCGCAGCGACATTGACCGCGAGATCGGCGTTTCCGAGCGCAGTGAGATAGTCGGCAAATGAGCGCCAGCACGGATCAGCGTCCGCGCGCGGGCCGAAGGTGAGCGACTGCGCATCGGCGCCACGGGCGATCGGCGCACACGAATGGCCGCAATTGCCGACCACTTCGGTGGTCACGCCCTGCAGCAGCTGGCTTTCGGCGCGACCATCGCGCAGCAGCGCAACATCGGAATGCGTGTGCAGGTCGATGAAGCCCGGTGCCAGGGTGAGCCCGGAAAGATCGATCTCCTGCGCGCTCGCCGCCGCCGGCACGCTGCCCACCGCCGCGATGCGTTCGCCGTCGATCAGCACGTCAGCATTGCGCGCAGCCGCGCCGCTGCCATCGAGCAGCCGAGCATTGCGAAGTACCAGTGTTTGTCGTCCTTGCATGGATTGCGGCCGAATCTGCTGCCCGGTTGTTGAACCTTACTCAAGATCCCCGATGGTCGCGGCGGGACCGCATGGGTCACAGGACCAGGCGTGGCGACGGGACTTATGAGCCAGGTTCTGCTGACGTGCAAGTTACAGCCAGCATCGGCTAGCATCTAAGTCCAGTTCCAGACTATCGATCAGGCCAGTTTGCTGCGCTGTTTATTCTTGTTCGATCAGCGAACGGGCCAGCCGACGACCGGATCCAGATGAGCCTTCGCGCACAGGCAGCAAGCCCGATGTGGCAGCGGCTCTTCCGCCGCTTCGACGAGGGGGCGGCCACGCTGCAGGGCCAGTTGCGCGACATGCTGGTTCACGCCGTGCTCGAAGGGTTTCTCGAGCCCGGCGCCGCGGTGCCGTCGAGCCGCGTGCTGGCCGCGAGCCTGAAAATGTCGCGCACGACGGTAACGCTGGCGCTGCAGTCACTGGCGGACAAGGGTTTTCTCCTACCGCGTCCGCGTAGCGGCTACTACGTCAGCCCGGAAATCCAGGCGACCTATCTGGGCGCGCGCAGGCGCGCCGCTGACGGTGCCCAGGCTCCGCGCAACGGCTGGACCCGCCGGCTGCAGATCACGCCCTCGGCTCAGCGAAATATCGCCAAGCCGGCCGACTGGCAGAAGCATCCGTTTCCGTTCATCTATGGCCAGTTCGATGCGGCGCTGTTTCCCACGGCCGACTGGCGCGAGTGCGCGAAGGCATCGCTGCAGGTACGCGCGATCCGGAGCTGGGCGCCGGATCACATCGACCGCGACCAGGACGCGCTGATCGAGCAGATCCATCAGCGGCTGCTGCCGGCGCGCGGCATCTGGGCCGAGCGCGGCGAGATCCTGGTCACCGCCGGTGCACAGCACGCGACGTTCATGCTGGCGCAGCTACTGGTCGGACCGCGCACGGTAGTCGGCATCGAAAATCCCGGCTATCCCGACGCGCGCAACAACTTCGCTCTGCGCACGCGGCACGTCCGGCCGCTGGCGGTCGACGCGCAGGGTCTGGTGGTGGGCGATGCGCTGGCGCGATGCGGTTATGTTTACGTGACGCCGAGCCACCAGTGTCCGACGACGGTGACGATGCCGCTGGAACGCCGCCAGGCGCTGCTCGAACGGGCGCAGGCGCACGACTTCGTCGTCATCGAAGACGACCATGAAAGCGAGCTGAACTACTCGGGCCGGCCGACGCCGGCGCTAAAAAGCCTGGATAGCTCGGCGCGCGTGATCTACATCGGCAGCCTGTCGAAGACGCTGGCGCACGGACTGCGGCTGGGCTACGTAATCGCGCCCGCCGAACTGATCCGCGAGTTGCGCGCGCTGCGGCGCCTGATGCTGCGCCACCCGCCGACCAACAACGAGCACACCGCGGCCGAGTTCATCGCCCACGGCTTTCACGAAGCCTTCGTGCGCCGGCTGAACCTTGCCTACAGCGAACGCGCCGGCGCCCTGCGCAATGCGCTGCGACGGCACGCGCCGGCCCTGCGCTTTGTCGATGCGCGCGGCGGATCGGCGCTATGGGTGCAGGCGCCGCGCGGCGCCGACACGCGCGAGCTGGCCGTGCGTGCGCTGGCGCAAGGCATCGTCATCGAGCCGGGCGACGTGTTCTTCGCCGGCAGTCGCCCGCCGCGCAATTTCATGCGGCTGGGGTACTCGTCCATTGCGGCGGACCGTATCGAGCCCGGGGTGCGCGCGTTGGCACCTCTGTTTAAGGCAAGCAGGAATTGACTCGGGAACTACTGCCGTTCCAGCGGAACCGGCTCCTGGCCGATGGCATGTGTGGCATTACGCAGCTCGCATCCAGGCCAAAGCTGGCCAGAAGTGAGCGGTGCGGCGGCGACGATCGGACCGTGCTGTCGATCGCACCGCTCCCGCGAGTGCAGCCCGCACTTGCAGCCGTCAGCTTGATGCCACTGAACGGTCTTGCCGCGTCGTCGATGCTGCGGCCGCAGCGCCAGTTTCAGTGTCGAGCTTGCGCATAAACCAGCGTTGACAGCCCGCGCGCGGGACGGTGAAGATCATGGCGACCTTGGGAGAACGACCATCGAACTGACCGACCTGACGCTCCTTGAGCAGGCCGAGCTCTTGCGCCGCGGACGGTGCTCGAGCCGGGAGATCGTCGACGCGCATCTTGCTCGCATCGTCGCGTTGAATGACAAGCTGCATGCATTTGTCGACGTCTACGCCGAGGAGGCGCGCGCGCTGGCCGATGCGGCGGACCGTGCGCGCGAGGCGCGCCTGCCGTTCGGGCCGCTGCATGGACTGCCGATCGCGCTGAAAGACCTGTGCGATATCGCCGGGCGCGTTGGGACCATGGGCTCGCAGATGTGGCGCGAACGGGTGGCCGATGTCACCTGCGCCACCGTCGAGCGCCTGCTCGCCGCCGGCATGGTCCCGCTCGGCAAGACCCACATGGTCGAATTCGCGTTCGGCGCCTGGGGAACCAACGCGCTGATGGGCACGCCGTGGAACCCGTGGGATCTCGAATGCCAGCGCGTACCGGGCGGCTCTTCGAGCGGCACTGCCGTGGCGATCGCAGCCGGGCTTGCGCCGGCAGGCATCGGCAGTGACACCGGCGGCTCGGTGCGCGTGCCGTCGGCGTTCAACGGCCTGGTCGGCCTGAAGGCGACCTGCGGACGCATCAGCCTGCACGGAACAGGCCTTCTAAGCTGGACGCTCGACAGCATGGGGCCGATGGGTCGTTCGGTGGATGATTGCGCGCTGCTGCTGCGCGTCCTTGCGGGCGCTGATGAGCGCGATCCTTCAACGCTGGCGCAACCGACGCTCGATATACCGGCGCAACTTGAAGCCGGGCGGCTGCATCACTTGCGCATCGCGCTTCCTGATTCCGCCCAACTGCCGCCGTTCATGCACCCTGCCGTGCTCGGTGCCTGGACCGATGCCGGCAAACGGCTTGAAAAGCTCGGCGCGCAGATCGTGCCGGTGCGCCTGGCCGACTGGTACTTCGACCTTGCGAAACAGGCGGGCACGATCATCTCGTCCGAGGCCTACTCGCTGCACCGCCCATACATCGAGGATCCGAAGCTGCCGATCAATGAGGCCGTACGCCAGCGCGTGCTGAACGCCGGCAAGCTTGCCCCGGGGGAATATGCGCAGACGCTGCGCGAGATGGCCGAACGCCGGCGCGAATTCCAGCAATGGTTCCGGCGATTCGATGCGCTGCTGCTGCCGACGGTCGCCGTGCCCGCGCTGCCGCTCGACGAGATCGACGAGCAGGGGCCGATCCCGGCCTATCTGACCCGCCCGGGAAATTATCTCGGTCATTGCGCGCTGGCGATGCCGGCCGGGCTGCACGAGGGCCTGCCGCTCGGCATCCAGATCGTCGGTGCGCCGTTTGCCGAGCGCGTCATCGTCGAGATCGGCAAGGCCTTTCAGGAAGACTCCGGCTTTCACAAGCTTCGCCCGCAGCGGGCTGCGGCCGGCGCCAAGAAAAAAGCCTCCTGAAGCCGGCGGCGGTGCGGCGCAGCAGCGCCGCTGCGCCGCTGAATCCGATCTTGCGCGGCCGTCAGAACCGATGGGGCGCCTCGATCCTGCTGGTGACGTCGCTGCGGGCAATCTCCAGTGCGCGCACCCAATTCATGTCAGCAGATTTGATGTCAGCCATGCAACAATGAACCAGCTAGTCAAGAAAAATAGACTTCAACTCAAGGAGAACACCATGTCTGGATCGACGATTTTCGGTCGCGGTCTGATCGCGGCTGTGCTGGCTACCGCGCTGTGTCTTGCATCGCCAGTCACGCTGGCGCAGAAACGCGGTGGCACCCTGGTGCAGATCACGCAGCCTGAACCCCCGACGTTGGCCTCGTACCTCAGCACCTCCGGTCCGATCGGCCAGGTGACCGCGAAGATTTATGACGGGTTGCTCGAGTATGGCTTCGACATGAAACCGCAGCCGAGCCTGGCCGAGTCCTGGACCATCACCCCAGACGGCAAGACCGTGACCTTCAAGCTGCGTAAGGGCGTCAAGTTTCACGACGGCCAGCCGTTCACCAGTGCTGACGTGCAGTTCTCGATCATGGAGGTGCTCAAGAAGGTCCATCCACGCGGCATCAACACGTTCAAGGAAGTGACCGCGATCGAGACGCCAGATCCGCTGACCGCGGTTTTCAAGCTCGCCAACGCCGCCCCCTACATGATGGCGGCGCTGTCCGGCTACGAGTCGCCGATGATTCCGAAGCACATCTTCGGCAGCGGCGACATCCGTACGCACGACAGCGCCAACAAGCCGGTCGGCACCGGACCGTTCAAGTTCATCGAATGGCGGCGCGGCGAGCTGGTGCGGCTCGATCGCAACCCGGATTACTGGCGCTCCGGCCAGCCCTACCTCGATCGCATCGTGGTGCGTTTCATCCCGGACTCGGCAACGCGCACCGCGCTGCTCGAAAGAGGCGAGGCGCACCTGGCGGGATTCGGCGCGGTTCCGTACAACGACGTGAAGCGGCTGGCCGCGCTGCCGAGCATCGAAGTGACGACCAAGGGCTACGAAATGGTCTCGCCGGTGGTCGAGCTGCTCATCAACACCAAGCGGCCGCCCTTTGACAACGTGAAAGTGCGGCAGGCAGTGTCCTACGCAGTCAATCGCAAGTTCGCAATCGACAACGTCTGGTTTGGCTTCGGCAAGCCGGCGACCGGCGCGATGAGCTCGAACTTCAAGCCCGCCGGCTTGTATACCGACGACGTGCGCAACTACAACGTGCCCAATGCAGTGGAGATCGCCAACAAACTGCTCGATGAGGCCGGCTTTCCACGCAAGGCTGACGGCACCCGCTTCGAGATCATTCACGACATCACGCCGTATGGCGAAGAGTGGCAGCGTTTCGGCGAGGCGGTGCAGCAGCAGCTTGCGGCGGTCGGCATCAAGGCATCGCTGCGCTACGAGGACGTACCGACCTGGCTGAAGCGAACCTACACCGACTACGACTTCGCGATCACCTCGAACTTCCTCTACAACCTGGCCGACCCAGTGCTCGGCGTGCACCGGGCGTTCCATTCGGGCTTGATCAAGCAGGGCACGGTGTTCGTCAACGGCTCGCGCTGGGGTTCGCCAGAGACGGACGAGCTGATGAACAAGGCAGCGCTCGAACCCGACGCCGCCAAGCGTGGCGCGCTGTATGCGCAGCTGCTGAAGCTCACCGCGGAGGCGGCGCCGATCGCCTGGGTGCTCGAGTTGCAGTTTCCGACCGTGATCAACAAGCGCTACAAGGATGTGATCGTCTCGCCGCTGGGCATCTACGGCGCCTATAACCGCGCCTGGCTGGACAACTGAGCCGCCACAGCGGCAGTCTGATTTCTTTGTCGCACGCGTTGCGCAGTTTGAGCCAGCGCGCTGACCGGACCGGCTGATGGCGATCGGTCCGCGAACGCTGCTGTACATCCTGCGCCGGCTGGCGCAGGCGGTGCCGATTGTTCTCGGCATCGTCGTGCTGAATTTCCTGCTGCTGCATCTGGCGCCGGGCGACGCGGCGATGGTGCTCGCGGGCGAGGCCGGTGGCGCGCCGCCCGAGTACATCGCGCTGCTGCGCGAACGCTTCGGGCTCGATCGGCCGCTGCACGTGCAGCTGCTGCTGTACGTGAAAAACGTGCTGACGCTCGATCTCGGCTATTCGTTTCGCAACAGCATGCCGGTGCTGGACCTGATCCTCGGCCGGCTCGGACCGACGCTGCTGCTGATGGTGGCAACGCTGCTCGTGTCGGTCTTCGGCGGTGCGCTGCTCGGCCTGCTGGCGGCAACCGCGATCAACACCTGGCGCGACCGGGCGATCTCGGTGGCGGCGGTGGTCGCCTACGCCACGCCATCGTTCTGGATCGGCCTGATGCTGATCCTGCTGTTCTCGATCAAGTTCAACCTGCTGCCGACGACCGGGATGGAGGACGTGGTCGCCTTCAACGAGGGCTGGGCCCGCGTTGTCGATATCGCCCGCCACCTGATCCTGCCGACGATCACGCTGTCGCTGTTCTACATGGCGCTGTACACGCGGATGATGCGCGCCGCGATGCTCGACCAGCGCGGCATGGACTATGTAGTGACCGCGAGATCAAAGGGGCTGGCCGAACACCTGATCACCCGCCGCCATGTGCTGCGCAATGCGGTGCTGCCGGTGGTGACGATGGCAGGCGTGCAGGTCGGCAGCCTGCTCGGCGGCTCGGTCATCGTCGAATCGGTGTTCGCATGGCCGGGGCTTGGGCAGCTCGCGTTCCAGAGCCTGTTCGCGCGCGATTTCAACCTGCTGCTGGGGATATTCTTTCTTTCAGCCTGCCTGGTGGTGGTGGTGAATCTTGTCGTCGACCTTATCTACCTTGCGCTTGACCCGCGCATCAAGGTGGGGTAACAGAATGCCGACGACATTCTGGGGCCGCTTCGTCCGCAATCGCCCGGCGGTATTCGGTCTGGCGTTCCTGATCTTCATCGTCGCCCTTGCGCTCAGTGCGCCGCTGCTTTATCCGGAAGATCCGTTCGGCATCGTCGGCAAGACCTTCCTGCCGCCTTTCGGCGATTTTCTCTTCGGTACCGATTCCCTTGGCCGCGACATCGCGGCCGGCATCGCGCACGGCGCGCGGACTTCGCTGATGGTCGGCCTGGTGGCCACTTTCTTTGCGGTCTCTCTCGGCACACTGCTCGGTGCCGTTGCCGGTTTCTATCGCGGCTGGGTCGACGAGGTCCTGATGCGCTTCACCGAGTTCTTCCAGACCATCCCGACCTTCCTCTTCGCCATCGTGCTGGTGGCCATCATGTCGCCATCCTGGGCTAGCATCATCATCGCCATCGCGGT
>JBFINI010000142.1:0-7813 GCA_041611275.1 Burkholderiaceae bacterium | reverse complement strand
GGCCGCTGCCGCTGGCGCCCGGAACGATCCTGCCGGTGCGTCCGTTCCTGTTCGACCGCGTGCGGCTCGGCCAGACGGTGCAGTTCTTCGACGGCGAGAACGTCGCCGCCACCGCGGTCGTGCACGATCTGCACGACGACACCGCGCAGGTGCGCGTGACGCAGACCTGGATCGCCGGCAGCCAGGCCACCGAGGCCACTGCGGTGCGTTTCATCACCGGCGCCTTCTAGCAGGAACAGATGAGCAGCGAAGCGATCCGCGTGCATCGGCTGCGGCTGCAGGCGCATCGGCAGGTCGCGCCGATCGCACTCGGCGCAAGCATCGAGGATGCGTTGCGCTGCGCGTCGCTGCCCGCCGGCTGGCGCGGCCGCATCGTGCTGGTGCGGCGGTTGCGGCTACGCGCCGATGCACGCAGTTCGCCGCAGCAACTGGCGCGGCAGATCGAGTCGCAATGGCAGGCCGCTGCCGTGCGCGCCGTGCCGGCGGCGCATGCGACCGCCGGCAGTGACGCGGTCTGGTTCGACGACGAGCCGGCGGCGCGGCTGGCGCTCATCGCGCGGCTGGCGCGTGGCGGCGATGTTTCGGCGTGGTACTGGCGGCGGCTGCTGCCGTCAACCGGCGCGGGCGAACGGGAGGCGGCGATCACTACCGTGCTGGCCGCGCCGTGGCGTTCGGCGGCGGGCGCGGGCGATCCGCTTCGTTTTGCGGCGGAAGTCATGCGCGCGATCGGCAACATCGATCTCATCGCGTGCGTGTTGCAGCGGCTCGACGACGCGGCGCTGCAGCGCTTGCTTCCCGGCATCGATCGCGTGGCGCCGGGTGAGGAAGGTGACAGCGCCACGCCCGCGGCAGCGGACCTGCTCGCGTCGCCCCCCATGTTGGCCGCGATGCCGTCCGCGGCGCGCAGCGAAATCGCATCGGGCCGGTGGCTGCCGCCGCGACTGCGCGCGGCGCTGCGATTCGCGATTGCGGCTCTGGCCGGCGTCGAGCCGCGGCGCGGTTTGCCATCGAATGCGGCGGGCTCCGGCGCGGCAACGACGACGTCGTCGTCCACCGTGGCAGCGCATCGCATCGCTCCTCGCGCGCTGACGTCGCCGGAGGCGTCAACGCTTGCGGCGACTGGCCTGACCAGCGGTTGGGCCGGCGTCTTCTTCCTGCTGAACCTGTGGCAGCAGGCGGGCTGCGAACCGGAATCGCCCGCAGAAGCGGTGGCCTGGCTGCATTCGCTCGCGCAGCGGCTGCGTGTGGTCGCTGAGGACGGTCTTTGGCCGACCTTGGCGGCGCTTGATCCGCCTGCGGTGGATGCAAGGCCGTTGCCGTGGACGGCATTGCGTCGCGCGAGTCTGGCGGCGACGCGCCTGCCGCTGCGTCGCGCGCTGCGGCGGCCGGGCCGCATCGACCTCACGCGCACGCACCTGACCGTGCGGCTGCCGCTGCACAGGGTCGACCTGCGCATCCGCCGCGCCGGGCTCGATCTCGATCCCGGCTGGTCGCCGCTGCTCGGCCGCGTGGTCCGCTTCGAATACGACTGAGAGTGCGTAAATGAACCTGCTTCGCGACCCGATCCTGCGCCTGTGGTGCTCACCGTACGCCGCATGGACGTCTGCGCTCCTCGGCGCAACCTCGACGCGGTTGCTTCACGCCTGCTGAACCGATGAAACGCGACGAGCTGCCCGCCGACGCGCCGCCGACCGTGGCCACGTTGCGCACGATCGCCTTTGCTGCGCTGGCCGAACTCGTCGATCCGCAGAGCGGCGACGACTCGCCATGGCCGGCGCTGCTGCAGCAGGCGCGCGCAGCCTGCGGCGAAGGCGGCTGGACGCCGCAACTGGTCGCCACGCTGGCGCAGCCGCCGCGTGCCGACGCGGCGCTGGCGGTGATCGCGCGCGAGGCGCGACTGTCTTCGGCCGAGGTGCTGGCGCTGGCCATCGTCATCGGAGCCGAACTGGACCCGCTGTTTGCGCGGGTGGTGGTCTGGTTGCAGGGACCGTCGGCCGGCAGCGCGCCGACGCTCGGGCTGCTGGCCGCCGCGGTGGCGCCATTGGTCGGTGACGAGGATGCCGCGGTGATCGCGCTGGCCGCGGGGCCGGCGGCGCAATTGCAACTGCTCGCGCTGGCGCGCGAGCCGCAGGCGCCGCTGGCGCAGCAGCCGGTGCGGGTACCGCTGCCGGTGCTGCAGGCACTGGCGGTCGCGCGCGATGGCGCGTCGGCATCTGTCGATGAGCGCACGGACGAAGCGCCGCTATCGCCCGCGCAGCACGACGCGTTGCTGCGGGCGGCAAGGGCGTTGGATCGGGTCGGCGGCGCGCTGGTGCTGCGCGCGGTCGATCGCATCGAGGCACGCGCCGCCGCGCAGTTGATTGCCGCTGCGCTGGGGCGGCAGTGCCGCTTCTGCAGCGAGACAAGCTGGCCGGCCGGCGTGGCGGTCGCCGCCGCGATCGAGCCAAGCCTGCCGGTGTTCGACTGGACCCTGGCGCCGGGCGAGCGCATCACGCTGCCGGCGCCGCCGGTCGCGGTGCCGGTGCTGCTGCTGGCGGGGCTCGACGGTGCGGTGCGCTTTGAGGGCGCGGCGCCGGCCGAGTTGCGGCTTGGCGTTCCGGCGGCGTCCGAGCGCGCGCTGCGCTGGCGCCGCCATGGCTTTGACGCAACGGCCTCCGCTGAACTGGCCGAACGCTGGCGCTGCGGCTACGCGCAGATCGATGCGCTGGTGCAGGCCGCCGTCTTCCACGGTGCCTGCGCCGGCCGCGATGCGCCGGCAGCGACCGACGTGCTGCAGGCCGCACGCGCGCTGGCCGCCGGCGGCTTCGAGGGTACCGCCACCGTTCTTGATGGCGGTGTCGAGGACGAGGAGCTCGCGCTGGCCGCGCCGGCACGCGAAGCGTTGCACCGGCTGGCCGCGCGCTGCCGCGTGCGCGAACGCCTGCCCGTCGATCTGCCAGGCGGTGGGCGCTGCTCAGTGCGGGCGTTGTTCGCCGGGCCGTCGGGCACCGGCAAGACGCTGGCCGCGCAATGGCTGGCCACGCGACTCGGCTTGCCGCTGGTCGTCGTCGATCTGGCCGCGCTGACCAGCAAGTGGGTCGGCGAGACAGAGAAGAACCTGGCGCAGCTGTTCGACCGCGCCGAGCAACTGGGTGCGGTGCTGCTGTTCGACGAGGCGGATTCGGTCTTCGGTGCGCGCACCGATGTGGCCAGCGCCAACGATCGCTTTGCCAACAACCAGACCAACTACCTGCTGGCGCGCATCGACCGCTTCGACGGCATCGTGATCCTGACCAGCAACGCGCGGGCGCGGCTCGACCCGGCGTTGGCGCGGCGGCTTGATGCGGTGGTCGAATTCATGCTGCCCGGTCCCGATGAGCGCCGGGCGCTGTGGCGACTGCACCTCGGTAGGGGCGGAGAACTGCCGGAGGCAATCGAACGGCTCGCGGTGCTGGTCGATCTGCCCGGCGGCCATGTGCGCACCGCAGCGCTTGCCGCGCAGGCGATCGCGCTGGCCGACGCGCGGTCGGTCGAGGCGGGCGATGTTGCAGTGGCGCTGCGCGCCGAATACGCCAAGCTCGGCCGCGTGCCGCCGGCCGAACTGCTGACCTCATCGGCGCCTTGAGAGAAGCGCGATGGCGACCGTTGCGCTCGCCCGCCGCCCGCGCGCCGCGCGCAGCAACGCGAAAGCGACGGCGCCGCAGGTAGCGGCGGGCGCGGCGCCGTTCCTGCGCCGCAAGTGCAAGGCCTGCGCGGAGCCGGTCGATGAACTGAAGCTGTGCCGCGCCGCGCGCAGTGGCCACGCTGCGCCCTCCGGCGGCGGCTCAGGCGTGTTCGTCGGCGCGGCGGGCAGCAGCGCCGAGCAGCATGCCGATGCGATGGCCACGCGCGCCCTCGGCGGCGCGATGCCGCCGGCAACCAGCACCGAGGCGCCCGCGACAGCGCGCGCCGATGACGTCGCCTTCGAACTGTCGCCGCTGCAGGCAACACGGTTGGCGCGGCTGCGCGCGGGCGGTGCGCCGCTGCCGCCCGCCGTGCGCGGCGAGATGCAGCGACGCTTCGGCGCCGACTTCGGCCGCGTGCGGCTGCACGCCGACGCCGACAGCGCGGCGCTGGCGCGCGAGGTCGATGCCGAAGCCTTCACCTACGGCGAGCATGTCGTGCTGCCCGGTGCCGACAGGCAAGTCGCCTCGCCAAGGCAGCACGCGCTGCTGGCACACGAACTGGCGCACGTTGTGCAGAACCAGCGCAATCCTGCACCGACGGGACCGCGGCTGCGGCGCGCGCTGTTGCCCGATCTGTCCGGAGTCGGCGACATCGCCAGCGGCATCGCCGGCGGCGTTCGCGAAGGCGCCGAGGCGATTGCCTCCGGCGTCACCGGCGCGGCCGAGGCGGCGCGGGAAGCCGTGAGCGAAACGGCGCTCGCCGTCGTCGAACGGCTGGCGCCGCAACTGCTGCCGATCATTCGCCAGGGCCCGCTGAACTGGCTGCGCGAGACGATCCGCAACGGGTTTCGCGCGGTCGTCTCCCTGCTCGGGCGGCTGGTTCCCGGTGGCGCGATCGGCCGCCTGGTCGGTGTCTTCGCGGCGCTGCTGGCGCGCGCCGGCAACGTGCTCGGCGCGCTGGCAGCCGGCGATTGCGAGCCACTGCTGGCCGCGCTGCGTCAGCTGCGCACGATCGCCGTCGATCTGGGCACGCGCGCCTGGGACGGCCTGGTCGAGTTTGTGCAGCCGGTGGGCGAGTTCTTCCGCAACCTGTGGCAGACGCTGGGCGTGCCGGCGCTCGAAGCGCTGCAGCAGTTCGGCGGCGATCTGTGGGCGCGGATCCAGCGGTTCGGCGAAGACCTGTGGAACTGGAGCGCGCCGATCCGCGAAGCCGGCGCCACTATGTGGGCACAGGTGCGCGAGCTGCTGTTCGGCGGCGGCGGTGGCGAGGACTCCGGCGGCATCGTCGGCTGGGTGCAGCAGCGCGCCACCGAAGCGTGGGAGTCGCTGAAGGAACAGACTCGCCCGGCTTGGCAACCGGTGGCCGATCTGGCGGCGCGACTGGCCGCGATGATCCCGCCGCCGTTCGTCGCCGAACTTGGCGCTTCTATGCAGGGCCTGGCCGGCGATATCGACGCGGCCACCGGCGCGCTCGAATCGGAAGGCTCGGCCGGCGCATCGGTCGCGCAGCAACCGCAAACGGTGGGCTTCGGGCTGCGCGCCGTGCGGCGCGTGCTCGGCGCGGTGCGTGGCGTCATCGGCAACGTGCGCGGTGCGGCGACCGGAGCGGTCGGCGCGATTACTTCGGGCGTGACCTTCGTCATCGAGGCGCTGCGCGCCAACCCGCTGCTGTCGCCGGTGGCCGCCGGTCTCGGCTGGCTGTCGGCGGCGGTGGCACAGCTGTCGCAGTGGGTGCAGGGTGGCGTCGGCGCGGTCTTCGACCTGCTGCTGGGTGCTTTCGACGCGGCGACGCCGTTCGTCGAGCGGGTGGCCAGCGTGGCGCAGCGGCTGGTCGGGATCGCGCTCGACATCGCCCAGCTGCCGCTGCTGATCGCTTCGCGCGCGTGGAGCGCCGTGCCGGCCTGCATCCGCGAGCCGGTGCAGCAGTTCCTCGTCACGCAGGTCCTGGCGCGCATTCCGGTATTCGGCCAGTTCTTCACCGACCCGGACCTGTGGCCACGCGTGCGCGACACCGCGCTGGCGATCATCCGCCGCATCTTCGTCGACGGCGACATCCCCGGCGCCGCCTGGCGGTTCTTCCGCGCGGTGCTCGGCGTGCTCGGCGTGCCGCTGCGGCTGGCCACACAGATCCTCGGCAAGGCGGCGCGCGCGGTCGGCGATGTGCTGCGCGATCCGCTCGGTTTCCTCGGCAATCTGCTGCGGGCGCTGCGCGCCGGTTTCGGCCAGTTCTTCGGCAACGTCGCCGGCCACCTGCTGCGCGGGCTCGCCGACTGGCTGTTCGGCGCCGCGCGCGAGGCCGGCATCGAGCCGCCGAGCGAACTGTCGCTGCGCGGCATCCTCGGCTTCGTGCTGCAGGTGCTGGGGCTGAGCGCGCAGCGGATCTTCGATCGGCTGGCGCGCGTTGTCGGCCCCGCCGTGGTCGACCGGTTGCGGCGGATGCTCGATGCGGCCAGCGGCGTGTGGTCGTTCGTGCGCACGCTGGCCACCGAAGGCCCGGCCGGCCTGTGGCGCGAGCTGCGCGAGCGGCTTTCCGGCCTGTGGGACATGCTGGTCGGCGCGGTGCGCGACTGGGCCATCACCCGCATCGTCGAGCGCGCGGCGCGCTGGCTGATGAGCCTGCTCGATGTGACCGGCATCATGCCGGTGATCAACGCGCTGGTGGCCGTCTACAACGCGATCGAGTCGTTCTTCCAGCAGCTGCGACGGATGCTGGAGATCGTCTCGCGCTTCCTCGACGGCGCGCTCGATATCGCCCGCGGCAGCATCGCCAGCGCGGCCGGATACCTGGAGGACGCGCTGGCCCGCGCGCTGCCGGTGGCCATTGGCTTTCTCGCCAACCAGCTCGGCCTCGGCCGCATCGGCGAGCGCCTGTCGGAGATGCTGGCGGCGCTGCGCAGCCGCGTCGATGCCGCGCTCGACTGGCTGATCGAGCGCGCGATCCGGCTGGGCGCCGCGCTGCTCGACATGGCCCGCCGCGGCGCATCGGCGGTGGGGCGCGCCGCCGGCCGGCTGCGCGACTGGTGGCGCACGCGCTTCCCGGTCCGTGGTGCCGACGGCTCAGCGCACGAGCTGTATTTCGCCGCCGACGATCCGCAGGCCGAGCTGATGCTGGCCTCCAGGCCACGGCGGCTGGCCGCCTTTCTCGATGGCCTTGCGACGGCAACCGGCGAACGCGCCGCGCGCAGGCGGCAGACCGAGGACAAGTTGGCGCAACTGCGGCAGGCGCAGCGCGATGCGGCGGCCGAACGGAGCGCGGCGGCCGAACCCGCGAGCGATGCGCAAGGGGCAAGGATCGAGGACCTGGTCGCCCAGATCGGCGACGACGTTGCGCCGCTGCTGGAGCCCGAAGCGTCGTCCACCGGCACCGAAGCGGCCGCCGAGGGGAGGGCGATGGACGAGCCTTGCCCGCAGTCTCTGCCGATTCGCTGGCCGGCCGACCTGCCTCTGCCCGAGGGCGAACTCGTCCGCGTACGGTCCGGTGCCGAGGAAAGCGAGGTCGACGCCGACGACCGCGGCGCCGCGCAGCAGCGGATGCGTCGGCATATCGACGACTGGCGCGCCGGACGCGAAACGGCGCCGTCACCGTGCCACGCGTCCGATCTTGACGAATTGATGCGCTACGACGCGCATCATCGGCACCCGCTGTATCTCGGCGGTCGCGACCAGGACTTCAACCTGTGCGCGCTCGATACCGACCGCCACATTCGCGGGCACCGCCGACTCGACGACCAGCGCGCCATGGCCGAGCGCGACCCGCTGTGGCTCGCGTGCCGGGTCAGGCAGCGCTTTCTCAGGTTTCATCCGGTCAACCAGCATTTCCACGTCGAGCGGTGATCGCCGGTTCAGGAACCAAGGCACGGGTGGCGCGCGGGCCGGCTCGGCCGCACGGTCGATGCCGGTGTGCGTCAGCGGCGGCCGGGCATCTGCGGACGTCATGCGCCGACCTACTAGCAGCACAATATATCGACGAGGCGAAGATCTTGTGTCATACATCTTGTAGGTCGGACTGGCGGCGGGCACCGTCCGTTGCTGCGCCGGAGGCGCGGTTTCCCTCTGAAAATCGTTGCGCCCAAGCGAAAAATTCATCATTTCCCCTCTGAAAATGCTTGCGCTCAGAGGGAAATCGCTTTAGCTTCCGCGTCACGCAACGAGAGCGCTCTTGGTGCAGG
>JBFINI010000141.1:0-7819 GCA_041611275.1 Burkholderiaceae bacterium | reverse complement strand
TCGCGTGCGGCGCGCGAGTCGACCTGGTTGCCGTAGGTGACCCACGAGCCGAACGACAGCTCGCTCAGTTTGAGACCGGCATGGCCGAGGCGGCGATAGTTCATCGCGGAGTCTTCTCCATCAGTACGCAGTCTTGTCAGCCCGTCGCGCGCTACGGCCCGCGCTCAGCACGGGCCGCGCACCATTATCCCGCCCGCCCGAGCGCGATTCAGTGGCCCGACGTTTCGAGTGGATAACCTGCCGCCGTCCAAGCTTCGATTCCGCCCTGCAACGGCCGCACGCGCGCAAAACCGTGGCGTTGAAGGCGTCTGGCGAGCACCGCCGCGCTGGCCTCGTTGGGACAGGCGCAGTAAACGATAACCTCCTCCGCAGCCGGCAGAGACTGCAAGCTGGCATCGAGCGCCTGGCTGTCCAGCCACCGCGAGCCGGGGATGCTGCCGACCTTGCGACTGGCGGCGCTGCGCACGTCGATGATCAACGGGCGCCCGCCGCGTTGAAGGAGCTCGTGCAGCTCTGCCACCGAGACACGCGCCAAGCGCAGCTGCAAGCGAAAGCGTCGCCGCTGCCAGGCCCTCCACAACACGAACAACGCAAACGCCGCCGCGATGGCCAGCAGCCCGACCCGGCCAGCCTGCTCAAGCACGGCGACGACGTCGACCACGGCATCGCGAAAGACCCAGCCCAGCGCGACCGCCGCACCGCTCCACAGCGCCGCGCCAAGCGTCACGAACGGGACGAACAGCATGAGCCGCGTGCGCATGACGCCGGCCATCGCCGTAGCGATCGCCGCAAAACCCGGGACGAATCGCGCGACCAGCAGCGACGGCGCGCCCCAGCGCTCGTAGATCGATTCAGTCTGGCGCACGCAGCTGTCCGGCGACAGCGAGATCCGGCACAGTTGCCCGAGTACGCGCCGACCGAGCCGCGCGCTGGCCGCGTACCACACCAGGTCAGCGATCAGGCAAGCCAGCACTGCGACCAGCACGATCTGCACGGGCGATTGCGCACCGCCGACGGATAACGCGCTGGTGGCAATCAGCGTCGGATACGCCGGCAGCGGCAGCCCGAGCTGCAGCATCAGCACGTTGGCGAATACGAGCCAAAGCCCGTAGTGCTCGATCAGCGCCAGCAGTGCCTGCATCGATGCCGTCCGGCAAGGGTTCCGTCGCAACCTCGCACGGCACGCGCGCCTGCCCGCAGTCGTCCCGGTCCGATTACGCCGCGTTCAGTCCAACGCGCAAGCGGGCGTCGCGGTATTCGCGCTCGAGCCTGTCGACGATCGCCGCGGCCGGCAGCACATCGTGGATCTGACCGACACCCTGACCGGCGCCCCAGATGTCGCGCCAGGCCTTGGTCCGGCCGGAGCCGAAGTTCATCGCGTTCTTGTCGGACTCGGGCAGCGCGTCGGGGTCGAGGCCGGCATTGGCGATGCTGCCGCGCAGGTAGTTGCCGTGCACGCCGGTGAAGAGATTCGAGTAAATGATGTCCTCGCCGCGCGAGTCGACGATCATCTGCTTGTAGGCCTCCCCCGCATTGGCCTCGGCGCTGGCAATGAAGCGCGTGCCGAGGTAGGCGAGATCGGCACCGATCGCCTGCGTGGCGAGGATCGCATCGCCGGTGGCGATCGATCCGGACAGGATGATCGTGCCGTCGTAGAAGGCGCGCACCTCGGGCACCAGCGCGAACGGCGACAGCCGGCCGGCGTGTCCACCAGCGCCGGCAGCGACCAGGATCAGCCCGTCGACCCCGGCGGCGAGCGCACGGTGCGCATGCTTGATGTTGGTCACGTCGTGATAGACGAGGCCGCCGTAGCTGTGCGCCGCCTCGACCACCGCGTCCGGCGCGCGCAGGCTGGTGATCAGGATCGGCACCCTGTACTTCACGCACAGGTCGAGGTCGTGCTGCAGCCGGTCGTTGCTCGAATGCACGATCTGGTTGACCGCGAATGGTGCGACCTTTTCCGCGGGATGCGCGACCCTGTACGCGGCGAGTTCTTCGGTGACGCGCGCCAGCCATTGCTCGAGGACCTCCGGCGGCCGCGCGTTCAGTGCCGGAAAGCTGCCGACGATGCCGGCCTTGCACTGCGCCAGCGTCAGCTCGGGATTGGAGATGATGAACAGCGGCGCGCCGATCGCCGGCAGGCGCAGCGAATTCTTCAGCAAGGCGGGCAGTGACATGCGGGCATTGTTCGAGGTCTTCGTCCCGCGATGTTAGAGCCGATCTCGAAATCCCCGCGCGCCGAACCTTCCTACCGGCGCGATGCCGATCCCGCCGCTTTGCTGGCCATCGCCAATCGATCAGTCGCCCAGATGTGCGTCGCCCAGCCGAGCGCGGCACCGAGCGGCGGATAGCCGCCGAGCGACATCGCTTCGTGCGCCGAGGCCAGCAACGACGAATCGCCGAGCTCGACGCAGGCCAGTACAAGCAACGCCGACGGCGAAGGCACGTAGGTATCGGCGATGACGGTCGCCGGCCCGAGCCCGGCAAGCAGCGGCCGCTCCTCGCGAAACCAGCCGTCGCGGTAGAACTTCTGCCACGCCGCCCTCGCGATCGAGATGCCGAGCTGGCGCGACCTGGACTCATTCGCCAGCGCGGCGTGGCGCGCCAGGCCCCAGGACACCGCCGCGTAATCGTCAAGTTCGCCGGCGCTGTCGCTGCCGGCAAGCTTGCGCAGCACGCGCCCGTTCCACAACGTCGCTTCGATGAAGCGCAGCAGCGCAGCCGCGTCCTGCGCCGACTGCCGATCGTGCGGCGCCGCCTCGCTCAGCGCCGCCAGCGCAAACCCGTTACCGCTTGCCAGCAACTTGCCGTCGCGTGGGTGGCGCAGCGCTTCGCGCGCCGCGCGCAATCGCCGGTAGGCGCGCTCGATCAGCGCCCGCTCGTCCGCCGTCGGTGCGCGCGCCTCATGCGGCAGGTGCCCCAGCGCGAACGGCGACGACGATTCCGTGTTCCACAGCCGCGCCACTGCGGCGCGCTCATCCGGCGGCAGTGCCGCGGCAAGGCTCGCCGCATCCCACAGATGGCGCGCGCCTTCGCGGCCCTGCGCGTCCTGTGCCGACAGCCCGCTGGCGTAGGCGCCGCTGCGCGCATCGCGCAGTTCGCGCCGCATGAAGCGCAGCGTATCGAGTGCCACGGTCCGCCACTGCGGCTCGTTCAGCACCTCGGCGGCGCGCAGATAGACGAGCACCGCCAGCGCGTTGTCGACCAGCATCTTCTCGAAGTGCGGCTCGCGCCAGCCGGGATCGATCGTGTAGCGGAAGAAGCCGCCCCAGATGTGGTCACGCAGGCCCTGGGTGGCCATCTGCGCCAGCGTCAGGCGCAGGAACTCGACCACCTGCTCCGGGCGCGCTGCCGGCGGCAGGCCAAGCAGCGCCAGCAGTTGCGGCGCCGACGGAAACTTCGCGCCCACGCCAAAACCGCCTTCGAACGTGTCGGCAGTCCTCAGCACCTCGGCGAGCAGGCGTTGTCGCAACGCGGCGGCACGCGCTTCGTCCGGGGCCACGGGTGCCCTTGGCCGCTGCGCCGGCGCGGCCAGTGCCTGCGCCTCGCGCAGCAGGCCAGTCGCGTCATCGCGCCAGCGCTGCGCCCAGGCGGCGAGCGTGGCGCGAAAGGCCTCGGGCGGCTCGTACAGCGCGGCCAGCGCCGGATAGCCGTCGGGGGTGATCAGCACCTGCAGCGGCCAGCCGCGACGGCCGATGCGCTGATTCGCAAATGCCTGCAGCGTCGCGTCGAGCGCGCCATCGATCTCGCGATCGACCTTGACCGGCACGAAACTGCCGTTGATCTGCGCGGCGATGGCGCCGTCGCGAAAACTCTCCTTCTGCTGCACGTGGCACCAGTGGCAGGCGAAGAAGCCGACCGAGACCAGCAGCGGCACCTTGCGCCGCCGCGCCTCGGCAAACGCTTCCGCTCCCCACGGCCACCAGTCGACGGGATCGTCGACGTGCATCGCCAGGTACGGCGACGGCAGGCCGGCGAGCCGGCTGCGCGGGCTGGGCGTGGCGCCGCCGGTGGCGCCGGCAATCAGGCGCGCGGCAGTGCCGCGCGAACGTGTGGACTCGGTCATGCTGCGCCAGGCGCTCGACGGAGGAAGTGACTGTTGTTTTCACTGTACGCCGCGGACAGCCGCTGTCCATCCGGGTCTGCGCCGATCGTCGCCGCGTTCATGGTGCGGGGCGGCCGGCGCCATGCTTGCGACGGTGTTTGCTGTCGCATTCGCTACCCGTGCGCAGGCACGCAGCCGCTCGCGCGTTGGGCTCAGCGCTTCCGCACCACGCAGTCGACCAGCGCCGACATGCCTGAGTGCTGTGTACCCTCGGCAAGCACGCCGTCGTGCTCGCGTAGCGCGACGATCTCGTGCGCCGCGAAGGCCTGCCGCAGCAGTTCGGGCGTGTAAAGATTCTCGGCGCATGGCGGGCCGCCGGTGCGGTACTCGAGCTGGCGCGGCGTATAGCCCTGCAGCAGCAGCCAGCCGCCGCGCTTCAGCGTACGCAGCATGCCGGCGAACATCTGCGCGCGTACCGCCGGCGGTGCGAACTGCACGAAGATCGCCGCCACCGCGTCATAGGTTTCCGGGATCCAGGCCCAGTCTTCGACGGCGGCGACGTGGAAATCGACCGCCACGCCCGCCTGCTGCGCCAGTTCGCGCGCCTTCTCCACGCCGCGCGGCGCGATGTCGAAGGCAGTGACGATCAGGCCCTGCTGCGCCAGCCAGACGCTGTTGCGCCCCTCGCCGTCGGCGACGCACAGCACCCGCTGCCCAGGCGCCAGCCGCTCGCGCTGCGAAGCGAGAAAGACATTCGGCGCGGTACCGAAGATATAGTCGTCGCGATCGAAGCGCGCGTTCCAGGTCTCGCGCGGGTTGGCGAAGCCGTTGCTCATCGCCGCAAGCTAGACGGGCGCTGCGATCGGTGGCGGCCGGCGCTGGTCAGAAACGTCGCCTGCGCGTGCAGCGTCGCCGCAACCGGGTCACCGCCGCGGCGGCGCGTGGATCGGGTCGACCCAGTCGACCTTTTCCGGGTTCGGCTCGACGTCGGCGATGTCGAGGTTGACCACCACCGCCTCGTTGTCCGAGCGCACCAGCACGCATTCGAGCGGCTCGTCGCTCGACGCGTTGATCTCCTGGTGCGGCACGTACGGCGGCACGAAGATGAAATCACCCGCCTCGGCCTCGGCGACGTACTCGAGCCGCTCACCCCAGCGCATGCGAGCCCGGCCCCTGACCACATAGATCACCGATTCGAGCGCGCCGTGATGGTGCGCGCCGGTCTTGGCATTCGGATGAATGCTGACGGTGCCGGCCCAGATCTTCTGCGCGCCGACGCGCGCAAGATTGATCGCCGCCTTGCGGTCCATGCCCGGCGTCTGTGCCGTGTTCGGATCGAGCTGGCTGCCCTTGATCACGCGCACACCGTCGTGGCGCCAGTCGTGGTGGTCGGATGCGGGTTCGCTCATAGGTGCCTCCGCGCGGTCACGCCGCTGACCGATGTTCGCACAGCCGCGGCCGGGCGCAGCGCTAGCGCTCGCGCGTCAGCGGCACGAAACGCACCGGCAGCACGCTGCGCGTGACGGCGCGACCGTCCTTGTCTTTACGCAGCAGCTGCAGGCTCTGAATGCCGCCGCGCGCGCCCACCGGCGCGATCAGCCGCCCGCCCGGCGCCAGTTGATCGATCAGCGGCTGCGGCATGTGCTCCGGCGCCGCGGTGACGACGATGGCATCAAAGGGCGCCGCCTCCGGCCAGCCGAGGTAACCGTCGCCGATCCGCGTTTCGATGTTGCGATAGCCAAGGGCGGCCAGCAGTTCGGCGGCACGCTCGCCGAGCGGGCGAACGATTTCGATCGTGTACACACGCGCGACTAGTTCGGCCAGCACGGCGGCCTGGTAGCCGGAGCCGGTGCCGATCTCGAGCACGCGGTCGGTCGGCTGTGGCTCGGCGAGATCGGTCATCAGCGCGACGATGAACGGCTGCGAGATCGTCTGGTCGTGGCCGATCGGCAGTGGCCGATTCTCATAGGCGCGATCGGCCAGGTGTGCCGGCACCAGGCGGTGCCGCGGCACCCGGCCAATGGCCGCGAGCACGCGCGGGTCAATCCGCGCACGGCCGGTCGAACTGGCGGTCTCGCGAAAGTCGCGCTCGATCTCCGCCAGCAGTCGCGTGCGGGCGGCGGTGAAGTCGCTTTGTTGTGCGCAGGCGGCGCTTAACGGCGCGGCCAGACCGGCGGCGAGCAGATGGCGACGCAGGATCATCGGCAACCTCATCAAGCAAAGTTTAGGACGGCGCCGGCTTCCTACAATGACCCGTGTCAGGTCTCCGCCCATACGCACTCCCGCAAGTGAGCCACGACTGCTCCGATGCCGTACTCAAGGCGCTTGCCGCGCAGCCGCCAGCGACCGCGCTGACATTGCCGGCCGCCTGCTATGTGCAGCCACAGTTCGCTGCGCTCGAACGCCAGACGGTTTTGGCGCGCGGCTGGCAGCTGGTCGCGCGCGCTGCGCAGCTCAGCGCAACGGGCGATCATGTGGTCAGCGAAATCGCCGGTGTGCCATTGCTGATGGTGCGCGGCGACGACGGTGTGCTGCGCGCGCTGCATAACGTCTGCCGCCATCGTGCCGGTCCGCTGGCCACCTGCGACGGGCACGGCGCGCAGCAGTTGCAATGCCGCTACCACGGCTGGCGCTACGCGCTCGACGGGCAGTTGCTCGGGGCGCCTGACATGGGCCGGGCACAGGATTTCGACCTCGGCACCGTGCGACTGCCGCAGGCGCACGTGGCCGAGTGGCAGGGACAGATCTTCGCCGCGCTCGACGAGCGCACGCCGTTTGCCGAGCTGGTCGAGGGCATCGACGCGCGGCTCGGCGCCGTGCGGTTGGCCGAGTATGAATTCGATCGCCGTGTCAGCTACGAGGTGAACTGCAACTGGAAGGTCTACGTCGACAATTACCTCGAGGGCTATCACGTGCCACGAGTCCATCCCGGCCTGGCGTCGCTGCTCGATGCGCCGCGCTACACGACGAGCACCGCGCGCTGGCACAGCCTGCAGGCGAGCCCGCTGGCCGGCAGCGGCCCGTACGCGGCCGGCGAGGCGCTTTATTTCTGGCTCTATCCGAACACCATGCTCAACGTGCTGCCCGGCCGGCTGCAGACCAATCGCGTGCGGCCGCTGGCGCTCGATCGCTGCGGCGTCGACTTCGATTACTTCTACGCACGCGAGGTGGACACCGAGCGCCGCGCGCAGGAACAACGGTTCAGCGACGAAGTGCAGCACGAGGACATCGCCATCTGCGAGTCGGTGCAGCGCGGGTTGGCCTCCGGCTCGTATGTCGCCGGGCGGCTGAATCCGCGCCACGAGTCGGCTCTGCTGCACTTCCATGAACTGCTGCGCGCGGCCTATCGGGATCGGGCCGGCGAAGCCGACCGCGATGTGCAAACTCTTGCAGAAGACAGCAATGCGTCGTGACTCCGTGAGAAAGCTGACGGTTGTCCGCGCGGCTGTCGCCTCGGCGCTGCCGCTTGCCGCCGCGAGCGCGTTGGCGCAGGCGCCCGCCGCGCCCGCGTGCTCGGCGCCGCAGTTTGCGCAGTTCGATTTCTGGCTCGGCGACTGGACCGTGCGCTGGACCGACAAGGACAAGGGCGAGCTGACCGGAGCCAACCGCATCCGCAAGACGCACGACGGCTGCGTGATCCACGAGGAATTCGATGGAAGGCCGGGCTCGCCGCTGTTGGGCACCAGCGTGTCGACCTTCGTTGTGCGCGCCGGCAAATGGATGCAGACCTGGGTCGACAACAGCGGCAGCTATCTCGACTTCGAGGGCGAGTTC
>JBFINI010000140.1:0-7845 GCA_041611275.1 Burkholderiaceae bacterium | reverse complement strand
GGTGTGGTCGAAGATGCGGCCGCAGCACTGCGTCATCTGCGCTCGCGGCCGGAGGTCGATGCGCAGCGTTTGATCGTGCTTGGCCAAAGCCTCGGTGGCGCCACCGCGCTGCGGCTGCTGGCGACCGACAGCGCCGGCGTGCGCCTGGCGGTCATCGAGGCGGCCTTCGCCAGTTATCGTGACATTGCCCGCGATGCGGCGCTGCGTTCCGTGGTGCTCGCGCCGTTTCTGCCGCTGGCGCTGCCGATGCTGCCAGCGAGACGAAATGATCCGATCGCGCAATTGCCGGCGATTGCCTTGCCGTTGCTGATCGTGCATGGCACTGACGATGAAATCATTCCGTTGGCGCATGGCGAGCGATTGGCCGCTGCGTCGTCGCAGGCCGAATTTTTCCGCATTGACGGCGCGCGGCACATGGAGTCGCTGATGCGCACCGATGTGCAGCAGCGTGTGCTGGCGGCGATGAAGGCGGCGGTGCGTTAGCGGGACGCCGCGTCGGGTTGCTTCCCCATACCGTGTTTTGGGCATTTTTTGGGTCGCTCGACTCGCTTGGGACGTCTTTTTCCGCGCGGCACGACCGTGCTGCCTACACTCGCCCGATCTTGAAAAACTGCAGACGGGTCTGCTCTGCCGCTTCGCATTCGATCGGCCACAAAGGCCGCGCATGACGCCTGATCGAACCGGTTCGGTTGCGGAAGTCTGCTGAATCCATGTCACACCGCACGTGGTGGTTGATCTGCTTGTTTGCGCTGGTCATCGGCGCGGCGATTGAATTCGACCCGTCGCGGCAGTTGCCCGCCGCGACCTCGGCCGCGTCGCCGGCGCCGGCGCGGCCAGCGATCGCCGCCGACGAGGCTTCGCTGCCTCGCAGCTGAGCGGACGCGACGCGCAAACTGCGCAAGATCGCCGGTTAAGATGCACCGCACATGGCGGTCAGCGTCTTCGACCTGTTCAAGATCGGCATCGGCCCATCGTCGTCGCACACGGTCGGCCCGATGCGCGCGGCTCGGCTGTTCGCGATGCGGCTGCAGCACGACGGCCAGCTTGCCCGTGTGGTGCGCGTACGAGCCGAACTGTACGGTTCGCTCGGCGCCACCGGTAAGGGCCACGGCACCGACAAGGCGGTACTGCTCGGGCTCGAAGGCGACGAGCCCGACACCGTCGATATCGAGGCGATCGCCTCGCGCCTCGAAGCGATCCGCACTACGGGTCGGCTGCAACTGCTCGGCGTGCAGCCGATCGAATTCGACAGCCGTGCCGACCTGCTTTTCTATCGCAAGCTGACGCTTGACGGTGTGCCGCTGGCGCATGCCAACGGCATGCGCTTCATCGCCTTTGACGGCGCGAACGCCGAACTGGCCTCACGCGTGTACTACTCGGTCGGCGGCGGCTTTGTCGTCAGCAGCGAGGTGGCGGCCGACGAGGCGGCACGCAAGCGAATCGCGCCGGATACGACCATCCTGCACTACCCGTTTCACACCGGTGAGCAGTTGCTGCAGTTGACGCAGCGCGAAGGCCTGTCGATCGCGCAGATCATGCGCGCCAACGAACGGCACTGGCGCTCCGACGAGGAGATCGATGCTGGCCTGCAGGCGATCTGGGGCGCAATGCAGGCCTGCGTGACGCGCGGGCTGCGCTCCGACGGCGAACTGCCCGGCGGCTTTCGCGTCAAGCGGCGGGCGCCGGCACTGCATCGTCGGCTGACGGCTAATCCCGAAGCGTCGCTGCGCGATCCGCTGGCAGTGCTCGACTGGGTCAACCTGTACGCGCTGGCGGTGAACGAGGAAAACGCCGCCGGTGGCCGCGTCGTCACCGCGCCGACCAACGGTGCGGCCGGCATCGTTCCGGCGGTGCTGCATTACTACACACGCTTCGTGCACGGCGCCAGCGAACAGGGCGTGATCGACTTCCTGCTCACCGCCGCAGCGATCGGCATCCTCTACAAGGAAAACGCGTCGATCTCCGGGGCCGAAGTCGGCTGCCAGGGCGAGGTCGGCGTGGCCTGTTCGATGGCGGCCGGCGCGCTCGCTGCCGTGTTCGGCGGCAGCCCAGCGCAGGTGGAAAACGCCGCCGAGATCGGCATGGAGCATCACCTCGGGCTGACCTGCGATCCGGTCGGCGGACTGGTGCAGATTCCGTGCATCGAGCGCAATGCAATCGCCAGCGTCAAGGCAATCAATGCTGCGCGAATGGCGCTGGCCGGCGACGGCACGCACTACGTGTCGCTCGACAAGGTGATCAAGACGATGTGGGAGACCGGCGCCGACATGAAGACCAAGTACAAGGAAACGGCGCGCGGCGGGCTGGCGGTCAACGTTATCGAGTGCTGAAGTCGCTTGCAGCGAGTTCAGATGCCTGATCGTCGCGCATCGAATGTCGACGCGATTGCCCTTTGCATGAGCTGCCATTAGCGTCACTCGCGGACGCAGCGGCGGAGCATCGAATGGCGAAAGTCAAGACCGAACGCATACGCAAGGTGCGCCCGGACGCGCTCGATTTCCGCGACCTGCCGTTTCGGCCGAATATCGGGGTGACGCCAAAGCCGCGGCTGTTCCCGACGCTGCGGCTCGATGTCAAGAATCAGGAGGACAGCAGCGCCTGCACGGGGTTCGCGCTGTCGCTGGTCGTCGAATTCCTGCTGCGCCGGGCGCAGCGCGAGAACTCGACGGTCTCGCCATACATGCTGTACTCGATGGCTCGCCGTTACGACGAGTTTCCCGGCTCGAAGGACGAAGGCTCGAGCCTGCGCGGCGCATTGAAGGGCTGGTACAAGCACGGTGCCTGCGCCGATTCCCTGTGGGCGACCGGCGTGAACATGCCGCCCGCGCCCGACAAACCGGCCAAGGACTGGTGGCTCGACGCGGTCAAGCGTCCGCTCGGTGCGTACTATCGAATCGCTGCCCGCGCGATTCGCGACATCCACGCTGCGCTGAATGAAGTCGGCATCGTCTACGCGAGCGCGGTGTGTCATGCCGGCTGGGACGAGGGCGCCGGATTGAAACAGCCGCGCGCGCGGCCGCGCTCGTTCCGCTCTTCGATCTGGACCATTCCGCCGCGTAAAGCGGCGCGCGACGACGGCGGCCACGCCATCGCGCTGGTCGGCTACAACGAGCGCGGTTTCCTGCTGCAGAACTCGTGGGACCAGACCTGGGGTACTTGGGGCTACGCGATTCTGACCTATGACGACTGGCTCGAGAACGCCATGGACTGCTGGGTGGCACAACTGGGTGTCGTCACCGAAGAGCACCGGGCGATCGCCAGGAGCAGCACCCTGCGTACCGACCGCGCCGGCAACGTCGAACTGGCGGCGAGCGCCGTCCTGCGCGACCGCGAGATCTCGCCGTTCGTCATCAGCATGGGCAAAAGCGGGAGGCTGTCGGCGAGCGGTGTGTTTCGCACCACACCGGATGACGTGCGCGCGATCGTCGACATCCATCTGAACAAGGCGCGGTCGGCCTGGAAACTGCGGCGCAAGCCGCTCGATGTCTGCGTTTACGTGCACGGTGGACTGGCTGATGAAGACGGCGCCGCACGCAGTGCCGCGCAGTGGATCCGCCTTTTTTACGAGGCGCGCATCTTCCCGGTATTTCTGCGCTGGGAAACCAACCTGCTCGGCCGGGTGCAGGCGGGTATCGAGGACGCCGTGCGCGACATGCCGCCGCCGGGCGGCTCGGCCACTGGCGTCTGGTCGTCGATGGAGCGCTGGTTCAATGAGCGGATCGAACGGCGGCTGGCGCAGCAGGGTACGCAGCTGTGGAGCCAGGTCAAGGACAATGCCGCAGTGATCAGTACGTCGGGGGACTCCGGTGCCGTGCTGCTGTTCGGTCACTTCATGCGCAGTGCGGCGGCGAAGCAGCCCCTGCGCTTGCACCTGATTGCGCATTCGGCCGGCAGCCAGGTGGCTGCGTACATGATCGATGCCGTGGTGCCGCTCGGCATCCGCTTCGAGTCCGTGAGCCTGCTGGCGCCGACGCTGCGCATTGATGCCTTTCGCGCGCTCGTGCTGCCGCATATTGACTGCGGCGCGGTGCGCCGCTACCAGCAGTTTCACTTGACCGACAAGGCCGAACAGGAGGATCCAACCTGCCGGCCGTACGGCCGCTCGCTGCTGTGCCTGGTCTCCGAATCATTCGAGGGCGGGCAGCACGCTCGCATCCTCGGCATGCAGAGGCATTTCGACGCCGAGTTCGGCGGCACCGCCGCGCTGGCGGCGCATATCGCCCCCTGCGTCACCTCGACAGCATCGCGGCACGGCGGCTTCGACGACGATGGGCCGACGCGCTCGCAGCTGGTGAGCTTCGTCAAGTTGCAGGGCCGGTGATTCGGAGCGAATGATTCGGCGTGCTGCGTGCCGGCGTTGCCAGCAGGCGGCGAGCGACCGTTAGACACGCAAGTCATTGTCCATCGACCACTGTGGAGGAAGCAGCGATGTACCACGTGCGTTTCTACAAGGGTGACTATGTCGCGCGGCAGCGCGCGGCCAATCGCGACAACTGCGTTGCCTATGTCGAACACCATTTCAACTCGGCGGCCGGCACCGCAGGCAACTATGCCGCGGTGATTGTTGGCTCGAATGCGTCCAATACCAGCAAGAACTGGGCGCGCTGGTACGCGCGCGCAGTCGCCGATTCTTTCGGCATCGGCCTGGCGCAGCGCGACGGCGTCGTCGTCGGCGGCTTTTCAGGGCGCGGCGACGGCAACGTGAAATTCACCAGGATGCCGGCAGTGCTGCTTGAGCCGCTGTTCGCCAACAACCCCATGCACGCGCAGTGGATCCGCAGTGAGGAGGGCCAGTCGCGGCTGGCACAGATCCTCGCCGACAGCATCGAACGCTGTTTTCCCGACGGCGGCACGGTCGCCTTTTCGGTGGGACACAAGTACAAGGCCAGCAATCCGAACGATCGCGGCGCGGCAGTCTTCGGCGGTGGCGCCGAGGCCGATTACGCAGAAACGGTGCTCGGCAAGGCGGCGGCGTTGCTCGAGGCCAAGCGGGCGCCGGCCGCAGCACGCCCGTTCGCGGTGCTTGTCAACAATCGCGAAGTGTGGCGCTTCGATGCCGACCCCGATGCGGTCGTGCGCTACGACGCGCTGCGCGGCATCCTGTTCATCGATGAACCTGGCGCGCTTGATCCCGCCGCACCGCCGCTGCCCAGGGGCAATGCGGTGCGCAAGCGGGCATCACGAAAAGCTGCTGGCGCATCGGCCCGCAAGTCGTCGGCGCGCAGATCGGCGACGGCAACCTCCACAGCACGCAAGGCCAGGGGCAAACCGGCACGAGGACGCAAGCGCCGCGGTGCAGGCTGACGGCCGAAGCGTTCGATTTCGCGTTGACCCGCGAACGGGCGGCATCGGAAAGCAACTTGCCTGTGCATTCGCGGATCGATCGCGCGCCGTCGAATGCACCGTCGATCTTCTGCGCAGCGTGCCGACGACGGCAGGACTGCGTGGGGCGGTCGGCGCCGAGGCCACGCCCGCGTGTCCGCCTAATGGCCGTGCTGTTTCATCGGCTCGCCGCGCGCGGTCGGCGCACGCACGGGAACGTCGACTTCGATGTTTTCGCGCTTGCCGGCCGATTCGACGACCAGCGTCAGCGGCACCGTCTCGCCCTCTTTCAGTGGGCGCTTGAGATCCATCAGCATCACGTGAAAGCCGCCCGGTTTGAGCTGCACGGCGCGGCCAGCGGGCAATTCGAGCACCGGCACCGCGCGCATGCGCATGATGTTGTTCTCGATCGCCATCTCGTGGATTTCGACAACGCCGGCCACCGAAGCACGCGCCTCGATCAATCGCGCGTCCTTGACGGACTTCAGTGTCATGAAGGCGCCGGTGGCCATCTGTTGGGCGACGGTGCCGCGAATCCACGGCTCGCTGACAGTGATCTGCGCGGCCGCCGGCAGGGCGAAGAAGAGAGCAGCGGCGACTGCCGCGGCCAGATATGTTGATTTCATTGGGTG
The DNA here is from genome assembly GCA_041611275.1 of Burkholderiaceae bacterium. Lineage (GTDB taxonomy): Bacteria > Pseudomonadota > Gammaproteobacteria > Burkholderiales > Burkholderiaceae_F > JADJWR01. Next base: position 1,891 of record JBFINI010000140.1, on the reverse strand, counting down.
TCCTGTTTCAAAGATGAGGCGTGTGCGGCGCACACGCGGGCACTGCCAACGCTCGGCGGAGTGGCGCTCGACCGTCAGGTGCACGCAGGTGGCGCCCTGGCCAGGGCGCCAAGGATTGTGAGACCGGGTCTCGGTTGCGCGGGCGCTGCGAAAATCGGCTCCGGTGGCGGACTGATCAGCAGCAAGCGCTGAGCGCAAGGCGCAGCGCCCGTGCTGGGCTCGGCCACGCGGCACAACACACAGTGCTCGCCGCCCTGAGGTGGCGCCTGGCGCTCGTCGTCGAGCGGCAGGCGGACGATGCCCGCGCGTGTGCAGACGTCGATCCAGCCTGCCTCGGTGGCAACGGCGCTCGGATGCATCAGCGGCAGCAGCGCCTGCGCCGCCACGAGCAACGCCGCGAGAGCCATGTGGAATCGAACGCGCACCATGGCCATAGATTACCTGCCGTGCTGCCTGGGTGGCACGGCCGACCGCCGGCGAGGGCGCAAGGGTGAATCGTTGCAACGCGATTCGGTAAGCTTCGCGCCTTCGAGAAAGAGGGCGGCTCATGCAGTACGTATATACGATGCGGCGCGTGTCGAAGACCGTGCCACCCAAGCGGACGATCCTGAAGGACATTTCGCTGAGTTTTTTCCCGGGCGCCAAGATCGGCGTGCTGGGCTTGAACGGTTCGGGCAAGTCGAGCCTGCTGAAGATCATGGCCGGGGTCGATCCGAATTTCGACGGCGAGGCAGTGCCGATGCCGAACATGAAGATCGGCTTCCTGCCGCAGGAGCCGGAACTCGATCCGACCAAGACGGTGCGCGAGGAGGTCGAGGCGGGGCTGGGCGAAGTGATGCAGGCCAAGCAGAAACTCGACGAGATTTACGCTGCCTACGCCGAGCCCGATGCTGACTTCGACAAACTCGCGGCCGAACAGGCGAAATACGAGGCGGTCATTTCTGCCGCTGGCGCCGACACCGAGCACCAGCTGGAGATTGCCGCCGATGCGCTGCGCCTGCCGCCGTGGGACGAGCCGATCGAGCATCTGTCCGGCGGGGAAAAGCGCCGCGTTGCGCTGTGTCGGCTGCTGCTGTCGAAGCCCGACATGCTGCTGCTGGATGAGCCGACCAACCATCTCGATGCCGAAAGCGTCGAGTGGCTCGAGCAGTTCCTGCTGCGTTTCCCAGGCACGGTGGTCGGCATCACCCACGACCGCTACTTTCTCGACAACGCCTGCCAGTGGATCCTCGAACTCGACCGCGGCTACGGCATTCCCTGGGAGGGCAACTACAGCTCGTGGCTGCAGCAGAAGGAGCAGCGGCTGGAGATGGAGTCCAAGCAGGAGGCCGCCCGCATTAAGACGATGAAGGCAGAGCTCGAATGGGTGCGCGCAAACCCGAAGGGAAGACAGGCAAAGAGCAAGGCACGGCTTCAGCGCTTCAATGAGCTGGCTTCTCGGGAGTACCAACAGCGCAGTGAGACCAAGGAAATCTATATTCCGCCGGGCCCGCGGCTGGGCGATCTGGTGATCGAAGCCACGGATCTCAGAAAAGGCTACGGCGACCGGTTGCTGTTCGACGGCTTGAGCTTCGCGATGCCGCCTGGCGCGATCGTCGGGATCATCGGCCCGAACGGCGCCGGTAAGACAAGCCTGTTTCGACTGATCGTCGGTCAGGAACAGCCGGATGCTGGTCAGATCCGTCTGGGCGATACCGTCGAGTTAGCCTACGTGGACCAGTCCCGGGAAGCACTCGATAATGACAAAACCGTATGGGAAGAAATATCGGATGGACAGGATGTCATCAAAGTCGGCAATTACGAAACGCCGTCCCGGGCTTACGTCGGACGCTTCAACTTTTGCGGTCCGGGTCAGCAGCAACGCATCGGTGAGCTTTCCGGCGGCGAGCGC
>JBFINI010000139.1:0-7847 GCA_041611275.1 Burkholderiaceae bacterium | reverse complement strand
CCCTCGATGCCGGGCAGCGGTATCAGGAAGTACCGCTCGAATTGCCTGGGCCTGTGGACATCGCTTTCGTCAGCCACACGTCCGGGACAACCTCATCGCCGAAGATCGTTCCGTACGAGCAATGGCGTGTCGCTGAGGCAGCGCGCAACCGGGTCGACGCCGGTGGTCTTTCGAGTAGCGACAGGATCATGCTGCTCACGCCGCTGTTTTCTCTCGGAGCCATCCGTCGCAGCCTGTTGCCGCCACTGCTGATTGGCGGTGCCGTCGTATGCCCCGTCACACTCGACGCGCGCGTGCTTGTCGACATGCTCGCCGCTTTCGCGCCAACGCAGTTCGTCGCCGCACCGGCCACCCTTATGGCGTTGCTGGCTGAGGTCGAGGGCCGCGTGGAGCGGCCACAGCACTCGCTTCGAGTGATTCATGCGAGTTATTCCCAACTGCCGGCGGACGTTCATGACCGGCTGCAGGCGGCGTTTCGCGTTCCGGTCATGCAGTCCTACGGCATGACCGAAGCAGGCAGCATCGCACAGACGCCGCTCCCGCCGGAGCGTGTGCCATCCCGATCGGTGGGTCGTCCCGCCTTTGCCGAAGTCGCTATTGCTGACGCGGGTGGCCAGTTTCTCGGCGCCGACGACCGGGGCGAGATACTGGTGCGCGGGCCCGAGGTTTTTGCGGGCTACGAGAACGATGTCGAGGCGAACCGAAGCGCATTTCGCGACGGCTGGTTCAGAACTGGCGATCTCGGACGGATCGACCGCGACGGATTCCTCTATCTGGAAGGACGGATCAAGGACGTCATCAATCGCGGTGGCGCCAAGGTCTCGCCGCGCGAGGTGGAGGATGTCCTGGCCCTGCATCCGCGTGTGGCCGAGGCGGCCGTGTTTGCGATCCCGCATCCGACGCTCGGCGAAGACGTCGCCGCCGCCATAGTCCCGCGCCAGCCGGGGACTGTCGCGATAGGCGACCTGCGTCGCTATTTGCGCGGCAAGCTGACGGCATACAAGGTTCCGGCGCGGATCTTCGCGGTTGCGACACTGCCTCGAAGTGCGCTCGGAAAGATCGATCGCGTCGCGCTTGTGCGTCTGGCTAACCAAACTGCGGGGGTTCATTTCGAGCCGCCGCGCGACGGCGAAGAGAGCGCCGTGGCGAAGATCTTTGCCGAGGTACTCGAAGTTGCCGGCGTTGGCCGGCAGGATGGCTTCTTCGACCTTGGCGGCGATTCGCTGCGAGGGGTACGCGTGCTGGCGCGCGTCGAGGAGACTTTCGGTTTCAGCGTAATGCTGGACGTGCTGTTCGATCATCCGACGGTGGCTGGTCTTGCCGCAGAGATTCGCCGGTTGAGCCGGCGGACAATCGACTCAACAACTTTGAAGGGCTCGCCGTGAAACGACGCGTCGTCTTGTCCGTTCTCATATTCAGCCCGCCGGCGCTTTTCTCGTCGGCGGCGCAGGCCCAGTCCTACCCGACCAAGCCGATCAGGTTGATCGTCGGTTATGCGCCGGGGGCGCAGAGCGATGCAATCGCCAGGCTGGTCGCGCAGACGCTGAGCGAAATTCTCCGCATTTCGGTCATCGTGGAGAATCGGCCCGGTGCCAACGGCACGATCGGCGTCGATGTGACGGCACGCGCGCCAGCGGACGGCTACAGCCTCGGCTTTGCGGGCGGTGGAAGCCTGACGCTTGCGCCGGTGATCGACAGCAGCGTGCGTTTCGACGCGCAACGTGATCTCGTTGCACTCGCGCGCATGGCCCGCGTACCGCTGGTGCTTGCGGCGCGCTCGGGCCTTCCGGTACGAACGGCGCGGGAACTGATCGATCTTGCTCGCAAGAACCCCGGACAACTCACTTACGCCTCGGGCGGCGCTTCGGCGCAGATGGCGATCGAGTCACTCAAGGCGGCGGAAGGGCTTGATATCGTGCTCGTGCCCTATAAGGGCACCGCGCCCGCACTGCTCGACGTCGTTGCCGGACGGGTCGATCTGGTGCTTGCCGATGTTGCGGCGGCCGCACCGCAAGTACGGGCCGGCTCGATTCATTTAGTCGGAAATGCCGGAGCGACGCGTTCGCGTGTGTTTCCGGAAGTGCCGACCATGGTCGAACAGGGCGTGCCGGACTTCGTCTGGGAATCATGGCAGGGCATCGTTGCGCCGCTGGGAATGCCAGGTGAGATCGTTGCCCGACTCAGGGACGCCCTGGGCCAAGCGCGGGCGTCGGCGGAATTTCGCGAAGGCCTCGAACGGCTTGGGTTCGAGCCGATCGACGAAGGCCCCGAGGCCTTCGCTGCCGTAATTCGCAAGGAAACCGAGAGATTCCGCAGCCTGGTTCGTCGCAACGCAGCGCGCACGAACTAGCTGGCTAACTGAAGACAGCGCCCGGAAAAAGCGCTTTCTGGGTTGATTGGTGGGTCGTGAAGGACTTGAACCTTCGACCAACGGATTAAAAGTCCGCTGCTCTACCGACTGAGCTAACGACCCGCTTGGAGCGCGCCGCCTCGAACAGAGGTGCGCCAAGAAGAGGGCCGAATTATCCCGATCGCCGCAGGGCCAGTCAAACCGACCGGGCGCGCGTTTTCACGCGCTGCGCTCGATGCGCCAGCGCTGGAATCTCAGCGCGGCGACGGCGCCGGTGATGATCGAGGCGAGCGCCAGCATCGAGCCGATGGCAAGCGTTGAAACGCCGGTCATGCCCTGGCCGATCGTGCAGCCCAGCGCAGTCACGCCACCGAAGCCCATCAGCGTCGCGCCGACGATGTGACTGGCGGTGTCCTCGGTATCGCGAAAGCCCTCCCAGCGGAATTCGCCGCGGGCCAGCGCAACGACGCCGGCGCCGAGCGTCATGCCGAAGACTGCGGCCACGCCGAGCGTCAGCAGATTGCTGCGATCGCTGAAGAACATCAACCAGTCCAGCGTATGCGCGATCGGCGCGATGAACGACAGCGATTCCATGCGCCCGGAGAAGGTGCCGATGAACGCTTCGTCAAGCGTCTGCGGGTGCTCGAGCACATGGCCGATGTGTCCCGACACGAACCAGACGCCGACGATAACGGCGCCAATCGCCACGCCGGTGAGCAGGTTCTCGCCAGTGCGGAACTCGCGCGGCGCCAGTGCGAAAGCGGCAAGCACACCGCCGATCACCGGTCCGAGCATCAAGTGCAGTGTCGTCAGCGATATGTCTGTCGCGCGCGCGAGCAGGGCGGGCAGATCCTGTCGCCCGTCGAGCGTCACGTGCCACGGCTCGACGGCACTGACACGTACCACGGCGAGCGCACCGCGCAAGGTGATGTAGGCCGCCACGCCGAGAACGAAGAAGACCACCAGCGACTTGAGGCTGCCGGCACCGATGCGCACCAGCGTGCGGCTGCCGCAGCCGCCCGCCAGCACCATGCCGAATCCGAACAGGAAGCCGCCGAGCAGATGCGACGCGACGAGCACGTCGGGCCCGGTGTGAAATGACTTGCCCATGTCGATGTAGCCGAAGCCGGCCAGCAGGTGCGTGCCGACGATCGCCACCGCGATGGCCAGCAGCCACTGCCGCATGCGCGTCCAGTCGCCGAAGTTCGCCACATCGGCGATCGCGCCCATCGTGCAGAACTGCGTGCGCTGCGCCACCGCGCCGAAGACGAAGGCGCAGGCGAACGTCGCCCACAATACGGTCGACCGCAAGGCGGCAACTTCTTCGACGGTGATCGGCATTGGACAGCAGGCCGCGGCCCGCATGTCGACGGGCGCGGTGCGAGGGGAGATGCTACCGAAGCGCGCCGGCGGCCACCGGCGCGAGTCCTGTCGGCGCTACTTGCGGCCGAGCACCTTGAGGCGCTCCTCGGCGAGTTTCGAGGCCTCGGTGTTCGGATAGTCGGCGATGATCTTCTGCAGCGCGGCGCGGGCGCGAACCGTGTCCTTCAGTTCGACGTGGCTGGCGGCGATGTTCAGCAGCGCATCGGGCGCACGCGGCGAATCGGCGTGCTGGTCGACGACCACCTGCTGGGCGCTGACGGCGGCCCGATAGTCCTTCAAACCGTAGTACGAGTTGCCGAGCCAGTAGTTGGCGGACGCCGCATAGGCCGATTTCGGCCAGCGAGAGACGAAGACCTGCAGCGATTGCGCCGCACCGCGAAAATCGCCGGAGCGGAACTGCGCCAGCGCCGCGTCGTAGGCGGCCTGCTCGGAGCGATCGACCGTGGCCGGCTTGCCTTCGACGGTGGTCGATACCGGCTCGAGACCCTTGAGCCGTGCATCGAGATCGGCATACAGATCGCGGTTGCGCTTCTGCAGCGTGGTGACTTCATGCGTCAGCGTTTCGACCTGGCCGCGCAGCTGAGCGATTTCCCGCCGCTGCGAATCGATGGTGTTGGCAAACTCGAGCTGGGCGCGATTGGCCGCTTCCAGCCGCTCGATGCGCGTGGCCAGCTCGGCATCCTTGTCGCGCAACTGGCGTTCCTGCTCGGCCACCTTCGCGCGCAGCTCGAGGATCGCCTTGCGCGCCTCGTCGTCGCCGAACAGTGCATGGGCGGGCGCGACGAACGCCGCCGAGGCGAGTAAGGCCACTGCCCAACGCCGCAGCGCGGCGCCTGCCGGGTAGCGATCATCGATCACGGCTTGCCTTTCACTTGTAGTTGAGATCAGCGCGCCGGTTCTGCGCCCACGCCGCTTCATCCGAACCGGTGGCCATCGGTTTTTCCTCGCCGAGGCTGATCGTCTCCATCTGCGATTCCTGCACGCCGATCAGGCGCAGCCGGCTCTTGACCGCCTCGGCGCGCTTTTGGCCCAGCGCCAGGTTGTACTCGCGGCTGCCGCGTTCATCGGCATTGCCTTCGATCACCACCCGCCGGCTCGGGTTGGCCACCAGGTATTTGCCATGAACCTCGACCACGTTCTGGAACTCGGGCTTGACCACGAAGCTGTCGAAGTCGAAGTAGACGCTGCGCTTGGAAAGCGGGTTCGACGGATCGTTCAGCGGGTCGATGCCCTTCGGCGCCGTGTCGACACGCGCCACCGCGCGCGGGTCGGTCTTCGCATCGGTCGGCTTGGTTGCCGCTGTCGCTGCGCTCTTGTCGGTGACCGGCGCGGTGGTTGTTTCTTCCAGCGGAGTGCTGGCGCAGGCGGCCAGCAGCAGTGCCGCGGCGGTGCAGGTCGCCAGCCGCATCAAAGAATTGTGATTCATGCCTTTCTCCTTTACTTGATGAAGGGACCCCAGGTCGGTTCCCTGACGTCGCCACTTGGCCCGCTCAGCCGCACACGCACCCGCGCATCGACCGAGACCGACGCCAGGATGCCGCGGCGGCCGATATCGGTCGCGTACAGCAGCATGCGCCCGTTGGGCGCAAAACTGGGTGATTCGTCCAGCTGCGTGTCGGTCAGCGCCTGTTCCTGGTTGGTGACCATGTCCAGCGTGTGCACCTGGAAGCGGCCGCCGCGGCGGCCGACGTAGGCCAGCAGCCGCCCGTCGGGGCTCACGCGCGGACTGACGTTGTAGTCGCCGGAGAACGTCACGCGGGCGACGTTGCTGCCGTCCGGATTCATCCGGTAGATCTGCGGGCCGCCGCCGCGGTCGGACGTGAAATAGATGAACTTGCCGTCGCTGGAGAACACCGGTTCGGTGTCGATGCCCGCCGAGCGCGTCAGCCGCCGGACATTGCTGCCGTCGGCATTGATCGCGTAGATCTGCGACAGGCCGTCGCGGGTCAGCACCACGGCGAGGCTCTTGCCATCCGGTGCCCAGGCCGGCGCCGAATTGCTGCCGTGGAAATTGGCCAGCACCCGCCGCTGGCCGGTGGTGATCGTGTGCACGTAGACGACCGGCTTGCCGCTTTCGAACGACACGTAGGCAAGACGGTCACCGTCGGCCGACCACGATGGCGACATGATCGGCTCACGTGAGCGCAGCGCCGGCTGCGCGTTGGCGCCATCGGCGTCGGCCACATGCAGCTCGAAGCTGTTCTTGGCCAGTTGCACCACATAGGCGATGCGGGTGGCGAAGACGCCGCGTTCGCCGGTCAGCCGCTCGAAGATGCGATCGGAGATGCGGTGCGCGTTCAGCCGCAGTTCGGCCGCCGTCGACACGTACGACAGCGCATCGAGCTGCGCCTGCTTGACAGTGTCGTACAGGCGGAAACGCAGGTCGAAACGGCCGTCGGCCAGCCGCGCCACCGACCCGACGACCAGCGAATCGGCGCCGCGGCCCTTGAACTCGGCGAAGTTCACCGCCGCCGTTTCGGCCAGCGGCGTGCTGCCCGGATCGATCAGGCGAAACAGGCCCGAGCGCTGCAGATTGGCGCGAATGATCTCGTCGACCGGCTGCGGAATCTCGCCGTCGCGCTTGAAGCTGGCGACCGAAATCGGAAACTGGTTCGAGCCAACGCCGGTGATCTCGACGCGCAGTTGCGCCTCGGCCGGCGCAAGCAGGAGCAGCGCCGCGACTAGGCCGAGCGCAAGGGTCAGGAGTCTGGTCATCAGCGCGCGATTATAGGAAGCGGGCTGCCCGGGCCTTCCACGGGATACCCTTACGGTCACTGCGCATCGACGGGACGAAAACGGATGATCACGGTGCGGTCAACGGTGCCGTCGCGCTTGCGCGGGAACGGATCGGTGCGGCGGATGGCCCGCTCGACCGCCTCGTCGTAGCCGGGAAGCCCGCTGGCCTTCAGTCGCTTCACCGTCAGGATCTCGCCAGTCGGCAGCAGGTCGACCTGGAACTCGGCAAATACGCTGGCCGGCGTGCCCTCGGGAACGGCAAAGACAATGCGCGGCCGGATGATGCCGATCAACTGCGCCGCGTAGCTGGGGTCGCCGCGCCCGGTGCCGGTCCCCGGGGTTTCGCTGGACGTTCCGCTGCCGGCCTGCTTGAGCATCCGCTCCTGCTCGGCCTTGCGCACCGCCTCGCGGTTCTGCTCCTCACGCCGCAGTTGCTCGGCCCGCGCCATCGCCTCGGCCTGCTTCCTGCGCTCGGCTTCGAGCTGCTTCTTCTCTTCGGCCAGCCGCTTCGCCTCCGCTTCCTTGCGCTTGCGATCCGCCTCCGCCTTGCGTTCGGCTTCGAGTTTGCGTTCGGCTTCCAGCTTCTTTTCGGCTTCGATTCGCTTCTTTTCCTGCTGCAGAACGATGTCGGCGTCGGGCTTTTCCGGTTCGCGTTCGACCTTTGCCGGCGGCGGCGGGGGCGGTGGCGGTGCAACGACCACCGGTTCGGGCAGCGCGCCCCATAGCTCGACGACCACCGGGCCGGCCGGCTCGATCCGCCATTGCACCGAAATCCACAGCGCCGCGACCAGCAGCGCGTGCATCGCCACCGCCAGCACAAAGGCGGCCGGCGTGTTCTGCTGCGAACGCGGCTGGTACGGACGGACGTGGGCGGCGACGGTGGACATGCTGCGGATGCGCCTATTTCTCCGGCTGCACCGCGAGGCCGACGCGCACCACGCTTTCCTTCTGCAGCGCGCTCATCACCTTCATGACCTGCTCGTAACGCACGTCTTTGTCGGCGGCGATCACCACCGGCGGCTTGCGACTGGCGTCGGGCTGCGCCTGCTGGCGTTGCTTCACCTGGGCCACCGCACCTGGCAGATCCGCCGCCAGTTGCTTGCCCCCCTCGCGCAGGGAGACCTGACCGTCGACCTTGACCACGATCTCCAGCGGCCTGTCGGGCGCGCGTCCGGACTTGCCGACCGATGGCAGGTTCACCAGGCTCGGGTTCACGAACGGTGCCGACACCATCAGGATCACCACCAGAACCAGCATGACGTCGATGTACGGCACGACATTGATGTCGGCGAGCATGCGCCGGCGACTGCCGGCGACGCGGCGGGCGAGAAGGGCCATGGTCTTTACCTCTGCCGCTGCAGGATGTTCGAGAACTCCT
>JBFINI010000138.1:0-7855 GCA_041611275.1 Burkholderiaceae bacterium | reverse complement strand
TTGAAGAGGACGGTCTTGCGCGTTTCCTGCAACCGCATCTGCCGCGGCAGGTCGCGGTCGGCTGATAGCAGCCAGGTCTGCCAGCCCGCAAACGACGCCTTGAGGCGGTCGCCGAAATCGCGCATCAGCGACGGTGCGCTGGCCGACTTCGGCGCGCTCTGCTCGCCATAGGGCGGGTTGGTGACTATGGTGCCGCCCTCGGCGATCGGTTCGAGGCTTCGCGCATCGACCGCGGCAAATGACAGCCGACCGTCATCGAGCCACGACTGCAGGCCGGCGATCTGGGCGTTGCTGCGCGCGGTGTCGATCACGCGGGTGGAGATGTCGCTGCCGGCGATTCGTGCCGGCACGGAATCGTCGATCGCGGCGGCGGCCTGCGCCTTCATTGCGCGCCAGCCGGCGGCATCAAAGCCGGCGAGCCTTTCGAAAGCGAAGCGGCGGTTCAAGCCCGGCGCACGTTTTGATGCGATCTGCGCCGCCTCGATGACGATGGTGCCGCTGCCGCAGAACGGATCGAGCAGCGGCGCGTCCGGCGTCCAGCCGGCCAGCAGCAGAACTCCGGCGGCGAGGTTTTCTTTCAGCGGCGCTTCGCCCTTGTCGGCGCGCCAGCCACGCTTGAACAGCGGTTCGCCCGACAGGTCCAGGTAAAGCGTCAGCCGCGTTTCGTCCAGGTGCGCGTACACGCGCACATCCGGCCGCGCGCGATCGATCGACGGCCGCTCGCCGGTGGCGTCGCGCTGCCGGTCGACGATCGCATCCTTGATGCGCAGGGTGGCGAACTCGAGGCTCCTAAGCGGCGAACCCCGGCTGCTCACGTCGACGCGCAGCGTCTGCGCCGGCTCGAAATGCCGCTCCCAAGCGACCGCGTGCGCCTGCGCATACAGATCCTGCTCACTGCGATACTCGCCGCTCGCCAGCTGCCACAGCACGCGGCTGGCGATGCGACTGCGCAGATTGGCCGCATAGGCGGTGCGCATCGTGCCGCTGAATCCGACGCCGCCGCCTTCGGCGGCAAGATGTCCGGCGCCGATTGCGCGCAGCTCGTCGGCCAGCAGCGGCTCGAGCCCGCGCGGGCAGATCGCAAAGAAGCGTTCAGGGCCGATGCTCATCGGGTGCGGCTTTGGCCGGCTACGGTCGAGCGCGAACGATACGCGCTCCTACAATGGACCCGCGGAAGATCTGACCGAGCGTCGTTCAAACAGCCAGGGGACTCGCGCATGCAACCGAGCGTATTCACGCGGATCATTGCCGGCGAACTGCCGGCGGCCAAGGTCTACGAGGACGAATACACGATCGCCTTCATGGATGCGGGCCAGGTTAATCCTGGGCACGTCATCGTGGCGACCAAGAAGCAGGTCGAAACGATCGTCGATCTCGACGACGAACTTGCCGGTGCGCTGTTTCGCACGGTGGCCCGCGTTGCACGCGCGGTCGAAGCGGCCTTCAGGCCCGAGGGCATCACCGTGCTGCAGGCCAACCGACCGGCCGGTTGGCAGACCGTGCCGCACGTACACGTGCACGTGCTGCCCAGGCATCAAGGCGACGGCGTCGAGCTCATCTGGCCGCGCAAGGAGCCGCCGCTCGAGGAGCTGCGGGCCCTTTCGGCGCGCCTGCAGGTGGTCTGACGCCGAACCGGGCTACTGCGCCAGCGCACGCTCGAGAAAGTCGAGCCGATCCTGACCCCAGAACAGTTCGCCCTTGTACCTGTAGGTCGGAGCACCGAAGACCTGCGCCTCGATCGCCTGCTGCGTATAGGCATCGTAGCGAGCCTGGATTTCCGGCGACTGGCTGCGCGTCATCAGCGCGGCTGCATCGAGCCCGGCGGCAGTCGCGATGGACGCCAGCGTCGCCTCATCGGCGATATTGCGCTCTTCGCTCCACACTGCGGCGAGCATGCGGCCGGCGATCTCGATTGCGGCATCGGCCGAAATCTCTTCGGCGGCAATGATCAGGCGCGACGCAGCGTCGGCCGCGACCGGAAAGAACTTCGGCGTCACGTTCATTGGCAGGCCGAGAAAGTCACGCCAGCGCTTCAGCTCGACCATCCGGTAGGCCACACGCTGCGGCGCCCGTTTCGCCAACGGAAGGCCGCCGGAAACCGGAAAGACCTTGGTGGCGTCCATCGGGCGGACCCGGATCGCCGCCGCATGCCGGCGCGCGATCTCGACAAGGCGCCGATGGCCCAAATAGGTATACGGCGAGTTGGCGAACAGGTAGTACTCGATCTGCTTGTCCATGTCGTCGTCTCCCTTGGCGCCGGTTGGCGTGGATGTAGCCGTTGCTAGAAAGGCTTGACGACCACCAGCATCACGGCCGCCGCCAGCACCAGCACCGGGGCCTCGTTGAACCGGCGAAACCAGATATGCGAGTGCGTGTTGCGGTCGTGCCTGAAGTCGTCCAGCAGCATGCCGCAGTAAAGGTGATAAACGATCAGCAGCGCCACCAACGCCAGCTTGGCCAGCAGCCAGCCCTGCCCTTGACCGATGCCGTAGCCCAGCCATAACCAGATGCCGAAGCCGACCGTCAGCACTGCGCTCGGCATCATGATGCCGTAGTACAGCTTGCGCTCCATCACCTTGAAACGTTCGATTGATGGCGCATCGTTCGCCATCGCGTGATAGACGAACAGCCTTGGCAGGTAGAACAGGCCGGCAAACCAGGTGACGACGAAGATGATGTGCAGCGACTTGACCCAGAGCATCGCCATGCGCCGTCAGTTCGCCTGAGCAGAAGCCAGGACCGTCGTCAGCTGCGCAGCTGACCCGATCCGAACACGACGTACTTCTGCGAAGTCAGTCCTTCGAGACCGACCGGACCGCGCGCGTGCAGCTTGTCGGTCGAAATGCCGATTTCGGCGCCGAGACCGTACTCGAAGCCGTCGGCGAAGCAGGTCGGCGCATTGACCATCACCGAACTGGAATCGACCTCGCGGACGAAGCGCTCGATGGCCAGGTGATCGCGGCTGACGATCGCGTCGGTGTGATGCGAGCCGTAATGCTCGATGTGCGCGATCGCGGTGTCGAGCGAATCAACGATGCGCACGGCAAGGATCGGCGCCAGGAATTCGGTGACCCAGTCCGCGTCCGTTGCCGGCGTAGCTTGCGGCAGCAGGTTACGAGTGGCGGGGCAGCCGCGCAGCGCAACGCCACGCGCGAGCAGTTCGGTCGCCACTTGCGGCAGGTACACGGCGGCGATGTCCTGGTGCACCAGCAGCGTCTCCATCGCGCCGCAGATGCCATAGCGGTAAGTCTTGGCATTGACGGCGATCTCGACGGCCTGCGCGAGATCGGCGGCGGCATCGACGTAGACATGGCAGTTGCCGTCGAGATGCTTGATCATTGGCACTTTGCTTTCAGCGGCCAGCCGCTCGATCAGACCGCGCCCGCCGCGCGGCACGATCACGTCAACGTACTTCGGCATCGTCACCAGCAGGCCGACGGCGGCCCGGTCAGTGCTTTCGATCAGCTGCACCGCTTCGCCCGGCAGTCCGGACTCGCGCAGGCCGATCTGAACCTGCTGGGCCAACAAGCGGTTGCTGTCGAATGCTTCCGAGCCGCCGCGCAGGATCGTCGCGTTACCGCTTTTGATGCACAGCGCGGCGGCATCGACCGTCACGTTGGGCCGGCTCTCGTAAATGATGCCGATGACGCCGAGCGGCACGCGCATGCGGCCGATGCGCAGACCCGAGGGCTGCGGCCGGACCTCGCTGACCTCGCCGACCGGATCAGCCAGCAGCGCCACCTTCTCGACCCCGGCGGCCATCTTCTCGATCGTCGCTTCGGCGAGCCGCAGGCGATCGACCAGCGGCCCTTCGAGCCCGGCGGTGATCGCGCGTTCGATGTCGCGCCGGTTGGCCTCCAGCAGTTGTGGCACCGCGGCGCGAATCGCCGCGGCGATCGCGCGCAACCCGGCGTTCTTCTGTGCGGTCGAAGCCCGCGCCATCGCAGACGATGCGGCGCGCGCGCGCTGGCCGACCGTATCCATGTAGGCGGTCAACTCGGCGGAGGAAGTCAGTTCGGCAGGCGCATTCATGACGGAGGGTCGGCCGCACAGGCGAGCGCAATATCGCTCAATTCTAGCCACGGGTCGCTGTCGCGCTTCGGCGCGCGCAAGCCCTTGACCAGGCGGTCAACGTCGGCGCAGCGGGCCAGCAGCGCGGCCAGCGTCGCCGCCGGCAGCCGGCGCAGTGCCTGTGGCATCAGTTTCTCGCGCGGGCCCCAGACGCGCAGCTCGCGCGTCGCCGCCGCCAGCGGCTGCCCACCGGCCACCGCCTCCTGCAGGCGCAGCAGCGTGCGCAACTCCTCGGCAACCACCCATAGCACCAGGGGCAGCGGTTCGCCTTCGGCGCGCAGACCCTCGAGCAGGCGCAGCGCGCGCGCGCCGTCGCCGGCCAGCAGCGCCGGTGACAGCGCGAAGACGTCGTAGCGGGCGACGTTCAGCACCGCCTCGGTGACCTGTTCGAGCGACAGTTCGCCCTGCGGATACAGCAGCGCCAGCTTGCCGATCTCCTGATGCGCGGCGAGCAGGTTGCCTTCGACGCGGTCGGCGATGAATTCCAGTGCTTCGCGCGTTGCCCGTTGCTGGTGTCGGGCCAGCCGGCGGCCGATCCACTCGGGCAGGGCGCCGCGCTCGATGCGTTCGACCTCGATCCACACCGCGGCGTGTTCGAGCGCCGCGGCCCAGGCGCTGCGGCGAGTGTCCCGATCCAAGCGCGGCAACGCGATCAGGCTCAGCAGATCCTCCGGCGGCGCCTGCGCAAACTCGCGCAACGCTTCGGCGCCGGCCTTGCCGGGCTTGCCGCCAGGCAAGCGCAACTCGACGATGCGCTTGTCCGCAAACAGCGACAGGCCGCTGGCCGCCGCGGTCAGCCGTGACCAGTCGAAGCGGGCATCGGCGTGTAGCACCTCGCGCTCGCTGTAACCAATGGCGCGCGCCGCGGCACGGATCGCGTCGGTGGTTTCGATGGCCAGCAGGGGTTCATCGCCGGCGACCACATAGATCGGCGCCAGCCGGCCGGTCTTGCCGCGCGAGCCCAGATGCGCGGCCAGTGCCTCGGGCTTCAGCAGCATCGGCTCAGAGCTTCAGCGACGACAGCCGGCGCAACATCTGCTGCACCAGGTCGATCTGCATGTCCGCATAAAGCTGCGTTTCTTCCGACTCTCGCGCCAGGATCTGCGCTTCGCTCACCGCCAGATCTCGGCTGACGGCGAGCGCCGTGGGCGCGATGAACTCGCGACCCTTGTCGTCGTGCACGCGGAACGCCGTTCGCAGTCGCAGCTGATACTCGCGTACGCGACCCTGGGCATTGACCGAGAGCACATCGCGGCTACGCGCCTCACTGATGATCTCGACCACGGCCTGGGCTGCGGCGCGGTCCGTGACCGGCCGGGTCGAAGTTCCAGCGCGGATGCTGCGCGCCAGTTCAATGCCCAGTGGCGAGTTGTTGGCCGCGGCGATGAACACCGTTTCGAACGGTAATTGCTGCGTGCCGCGCAGACGGAACCCGCAAGCGACGAGCCCGCTCGAGAATGCGACGGCGGCAATCAGCCGCCGGCGCCGCGCCCGGTTCGCGGGCTCGTGGTTGCCGCCGCCGATCGGAGTCGTGGTCAGACCGCGGCGGAGACCTGGTGTGATTTCGCTGCGGCCCGCCCGCCACAGACGGCCCAGCCGCTGCTTGCAGCGCTTGGCGACGCGTGGCACGTCAGACGACGACATTGACCAGCTTGTTCGGCACCACGACCACGCGCTTGACCGGGCTGCCGGCGACGAATTTCAGCACGTTCGGATCGGCGAGCGCGGCCTGTTCGATCGCCGCCTTGTCGGCGGCAGCGGGCACTCGGATCGCGCCGCGCAGCTTGCCGTTGACCTGCACGACGAGCTCGATCTGATCCTGCACCAACGCGTCTTCGCTGGCCTGTGGCCAAGGGGCATCGAGCAGTTCGCCGTACTGCTTTGCAAACTTCAGCTGCTGCCACAAGACGTGCGTGATGTGCGGCGCAATCGGGTAAAGCACGCGCAACAGGATGCCCAGGCTTTCGCGCAGCAGCGCCTGCTCGGCCGGCGAATCGCCAAGCCGGGCGTCGTCCAGCGCGTTGAGCATCTTCATCGCCGCCGATACGACCGTGTTGTACTGCACGCGGTCATAGTCGAAGTCGGCCTGCTTGAGATTCAGGTAGATCTCGCGCCGCACCGCCTTCAGCGGCGCGTTCAGCGCGGCTGCATCAACCGCTGCCGCCTGAGCGACGGCTTCGCGCCGCGCATGACAGAAGTTCCACAGCCGGCGCAGGAAGCGGTAGGTGCCCTCGGCGCCGGAATTGCTCCACGCCGCACTCTGATCCGGCGGACCGGCGAACATCACGAAGGCGCGCGCAGTGTCGGCACCGAACTTGCCGATGATGTCGCGCGGCTCGACGACATTGTTCTTGCTTTTCGACATCTTCTCGGTGCCGCCGTAGGCGACCGGCTGTCCGTTCTCGCGCGCGGTGACCCTGACCGGCCGGCCCTTGTCGTCGTACTCGATGTCGATTTCGCTCGGGTAGAACCAGCGCTTGCGGCCGTCGGCATCCTCGCGGTAGTAGCAGTCGTGCGTCAGCATGCCCTGCGTGAACAGGCGGGTGAACGGCTCGTCGAATTTCACCAGGCCGAGGTCGCGCATCACCTTGGTCCAGAAGCGCGCGTACAGCAGGTGCAGAACCGCGTGCTCGATGCCGCCGATGTACTGGTCCATCGGCATCCAGTAGTCGTTGCGGGCATCGACCATCGCCTGGTCCGCGCCCGGCGAGCAGTAGCGCATGAAGTACCAGCTCGAGTCGACGAACGTGTCCATCGTGTCGCTTTCGCGCTGCGCCGGTTTGCCGCATTTCGGGCAGGTGCAATCGAGGAAGGCCTTGTGCTTGCTCAACGGACTGCCACTGCCATCGGGTACCAGGTCCTCGGGCAGCACGACGGGCAGGTCGGCTTCCGGCACCGGCACTTCGCCGCAGGGCGCGCAGTGGATGATCGGGATCGGCGTGCCCCAGTAGCGCTGGCGCGAGATGCCCCAGTCGCGCAGCCGGTACTGCACCTGCTTGTCGCCGAGGCCCTTCGCTTTCAGGTCGGCGGCAATCGCGTCCGTTGCCGCTTCGTACGAAAGGCCGTCGTACTTGCCGGAATTGACGCACCTGCCGCGCTGCTTGTCTGCATACCACTCCTGCCAGGCGTCGGTGGAGAACTCCTGGCCTTCGACGGCGATCACCTGCTGGATCGGCAGCCCGTATTTTCTTGCGAAGGCGAAGTCGCGCTCGTCGTGCGCCGGCACACCCATCACCGCGCCTTCGCCGTAGCCCATCAGCACGTAGTTGCCGATCCAGACTTCGACCTGCTCGCCGGTCAGCGGGTGGGTGACGGCAAAGCCGGTCGCTACACCTTTCTTGTCCATCGTTGCCAGGTCGGCCTCGGTCGCCGCGCCCTTCTTGCACTCGTCGATGAACGCGGCCAGCTTCGGGTTGTCGCGGGCCAGCCGCTCGGCCAGCGGATGCTCGGCGGCGATCGCCATGAAGGTGACGCCGAAGATCGTGTCGGCGCGGGTGGTGAACACGCGCAGCAGTTTCTTTTCGCCGTCGATCTCGTAGGGAAAACCGAAGTTCACCCCGACGCTCTTGCCGATCCAGTTTTCCTGCATCGCGCGGACCTGCGGCGGCCAGCCGTCGAGTCGCTCGAGGCTGGCGAGCAGTTCCTCGGCGTACTGGGTGATGCTGAGGTAATAACCGGGAATCTCGCGCCGCTCGACGATCGCGTTCGAGCGCCAGCCGCGGCCGTCGATCACCTGCTCGTTGGCCAGCACCGTCTGGTCGACCGGATCCCAGTTGACCACCTG
>JBFINI010000137.1:0-7855 GCA_041611275.1 Burkholderiaceae bacterium | reverse complement strand
TCCACGGCTCGCTGCTGCCGCGCTGGCGTGGCGCCGCGCCGGTTGCGCGCGCGATCGAGGCGGGCGACGCGACGACCGGAATCACCATCATGCAAATGGACGCCGGACTGGATACGGGTCCAATGCTGCTGGCGGAAGCGACACCCATCGAGACCACCGACAGCGCGGCGACGCTGACCGAGCGCCTGGCTGATATCGGCGCGCGGCTGATCGTCGCCGCCCTGCACGCGGCGGCGGCAAGGCAATTGTGCGCCGTGCCGCAGCCTGTCGCAGGCGTCACCTACGCGCACAAGCTGGACAAGCGCGAGGCGTGGCTGGATTTCGCCCTCGATGCCGATGCGCTATCGCGCAAAGTCCGCGCCTTCGATCCGTTTCCCGGCGCCTGCGCCAGCTGGGCCGGAACGACGCTGAAATTCTGGCGCGCCCATGCGCTGGCCGCGGCGACCGACTCGCCACCCGGAACGGTGTTGGCCGCCGGGCCTGACGGCCTGCACATCGCCTGCGGCCGCGGCACGTTGGTGATCACCGAGCTGCAGCGACCGGGAAGCCGCCGGCTGCCGGCCCGCGAGTTCTTCACCGGCCGCTCGCTGCGCGCCGGCGACCTGCTCGGCGCGGCGTCGCCCCATACAGAAGCACCTTGACGGTGGCCGACCACGAACTCGCGCCGCCGCTGGCCGATGCGCTGCGTGTGGCGGCCGCAGGGTGGCGCAAGCTGCGCACCGGCACTTCACTGGATCGTGCGCTCGATGCCGCCATGGACGCGTTTGCCGCCGCCGAAGGCAGGTCGCCGGCCAAGCTCGCCGCAGCGGCGAAAGACATTGCCTATACGGCCACAAGACACTTGGCGCTGATCGAGGCGATGCTGGCGCGCCTGGCGAGCCGCAGCGTCGACGCGCCAGTCGCCGCGCTGTTGTCGGTGGCCCTCGGCCAGTTGCTGGCGACGCGGCATGCACCCTACACCGTCGTCGATCAGGCCGTGCATGCAGCCAAGGCGCAGCGCGATACCCGCGCGGCCAGCGGTTTTGTCAATGCACTGCTGCGCAGCGCGCTGCGGCGGATGGCGGCGTTGCGCGCTGATCTGGAGCGCCAGCCCACGGTGGCATTCAACGCGCCACGCTGGTGGCTCGACCGTGTGCATGCCGCCGAGCCGGCTCACTTTGCCGAGATCCTGCCGCTGCAGCGGCAGCCGCCGCCGCTGGTGCTGCGAGTCAACCGGCGTCGCACGTCGGTCGCAGCGTACCTGCAGCGACTGCAGACAGAAGGCATCGCGGCCAGCCAGGTCGGCGCCGCGGCCGTCTGGATGCACCATCCACTACCGGTACACGACGTTCCGGGTTTCGATGCGGGCGACGTCGCGGTTCAGGATGCCGGCGCGCAGCTAGCCGCTGAATTCCTGCAGGTCGCAAGCGGTATGCGTGTCCTCGATGCCTGCGCCGCGCCGGGTGGCAAAACCGCGCAGTTGGCCGAACTTGCAGAGGATCTCGTGATCGACGCGGTCGAACTCGACGACGCGCGGGCAGGTCGCGTCGAGGACAACCTGCGCCGGCTGCATGCACGCGACCATGCGACGATCCGTGTCTGTGTCGCCGATGTCACTCAGCCGAAGACGTTCGCCGCTGGCCGCTATGCGCGCATCCTGCTCGATGCGCCCTGTACCGCCTCGGGCATCGTTCGCCGGCACCCGGACATACCGTGGTTACGCCGACCGGCTGATGTTGCGCAATTAGCAACGCAGCAGGCACGAATGCTGGATGCAGTGTGGCCGCTGCTGGAGCCCGCTGGTAGATTGCTTTACGTCGTGTGCTCGGTTTTCCCCGAGGAAGGTCGCCGACAGGCCGAGCAGTTCATGGGGCGCCAGCCCGATGCGCGGCCGTCCGCCCTGCCCGGGGTTGGCCAGGCGCAGATGCAACTGGTGCCGGCGCATGCGGTCGGCTGGTCGAGTGGCTTGCCGAGCATTCACGACGGCTTTTTCTTCGCGATGTTCGAAAAGACGTAGAAACCGATGCTGCGCGCAGTCGGCCTGATTTTCGACGGCGCTGCGCCGAACGCACCGCCGGTCAAGCGTCTGTTGCGCGCGGCGGCGCTCGCCATCGGCGCGCTGTTCTGGCTGGCGGAACCGGCCGCAGCGAGCGACCGAATCGAGGTGCTCAGCGCGGAACTGCGGCCGGCAGCCGACAGCGGCGGCATCGACCTCGACGCATCCTTCGATTTCGATCTGCCGTGGCCACTGGAAGACGCGGTCAACCGCGGCGTACCTCTGTACTTCGTCGTCGAATTTGAGCTTTATCGCACCCGCTGGTACTGGTTCGATGACCGGCGCATCAGTGAATCGCTGACCTATCGGCTCAGCTACAGTCCCCTGTCACGCCAGTATCGGCTGGCACGCGGCACGCTCGCCCTGCCGTTCGATTCGCTGCGCGGCGCGTTGACAAGCCTGCGCAAGCTCACCCGCTGGTCGGTGATCGAGCCAGGCGCGCTCGTTCCCGGCGAAAGCTATAGCGCGCGCGTACGGCTCAGGCTGGATACGGCGCAGCTGCCACGACCCTTCCAGATGGGCGCGCTGACCAACCGGGACTGGACGCTGGCCTCCGAATGGCGCAATGTGCCAGTCACGCCGGATCTGGCCCGCTGACCTTGCGCGGTCCGAGGTGAAACTTCTGCGGCGCTCGCAAATGAGCCCGCCGCTCTGAGCCTGTTGCCCGATGTCGTCGCTACTCCGTTACGGCTTTCTCGCTGCGCTGGCGCTCGGTGGCATCGCGTTGTTCCTGCTCGCCTCCTCGGCGAGCAGTACAGCGACTTTCGGCCGCCACTATCCGCTGCTGCTGGCGATCAACGGCGCGATCGCGGCCGCGCTGCTGGTATTCGTCTTTGCGCTCGTCTGGCGTCTCGTGCGCCGCCATCGCGCCCGCCGCTTCGGCGCGCGACTGATGGCGCGCTTCGCGGTCGCTTTCGCGCTGATGGGGGTGCTGCCGGGCATGCTGATCTACGTGGTTTCGGTGCAGTTCCTGTCGCGTTCGATCGAGTCCTGGTTCGACGTGCGCGTCGACCGCGCACTCGAATCCGGCCTGTCGCTCGGCCGCGCCGCGCTCGAAGCGCAACTGGCCGACATCACCGCCAAGGCGCGCGCGATTGCACTCGATCTGGCCGAAGTGCCCGAGTCGCTGCAGCTAGCCGCGCTCGACCGCGCGCGCGAACGCGCCGGTATCCAGGAAGCCATGCTGGTCTCGGGCAGCGGCCAGCTGGTCGGCGCCTCAGGTTTGCGGCCCGTCGACTGGGTGCCGGAGCTGCCGTCGATCTCCGACCTGCAGCTGGCTCGCACGCAGCGGCATCTGGCTCTGATCGAAGGCGACCCGCTGGCCGCCGACCGGCGCGGTGGATTGCGTACGCGCGTGCTGGTGGCGATCCCGACGCTGGGCCCGGCACCGACGCTCGGCGGCGGGCTGCGCGACGCGCTGCGCGCCGAGCCCGGATCGGCGAGCCTGATGCCCCGCCGCGCCGAGTCGCGTTATCTGCAGATGATCCAGCGGTTGCCACCAACCGTGGCCGCCAACGCCGAGGCCTTGCAGCGTGGCTACCGCGACTACCAGGAACTGTCGCTGGCTCGCGGCGGCCTGAAGCAGATCTACACGGTCACGCTGACGCTGACGTTGATCCTGGCGGTGTTCGCCGCGGTGGCCGGCGGCATCCTGCTCGCTGGTTCGATGACGGCGCCGCTGCTTCAGGTCGCCGAGGGGACCAAGGCGGTGGCCGAGGGCAATTACCGCCGCGTACGCGAGTTCGCCGGCAACGACGAACTGCGTGAACTGACACAGTCGTTCAATGCAATGACGCGGCAGCTGTCCGACGCACGCGATGCGGTTGAGGCGCGTTCGCGTGAGCTCGAAAATGCGCGCGCCTATCTCGAACGGGTCCTGGCCAATCTATCAGCCGGCGTGATCGTGCTCGATCGCGATTTGCGCCTGGTCTCGGCCAATCATGGCGCCAGCCGTATCCTGGGCCAGCCGCTCGGCGCGGCAGGCGGCCGGCTGCTCGCCGAGCTGGCCCCCGGCTTCGCACATGAGATCGGCGAAGCCTTCGCCGATCAGACGCTGGCTTCGACGCCGAACGATTCCTGGCAGCGACAGATCGAAATCAAGCGCGGCAGCGACCACGGCGAGGCGCTGGCACTGCTCGCCCGTGGCTCGCAGTTGCCGCTCGACGATGGTCCGGGCTTCGTCGTCGTCTTCGACGACATCACGCAGGTGATCTCCGGCCAGCGCGCGCTGGCCTGGGGCGAGGTGGCGCGTCGCCTCGCGCACGAGATCAAGAATCCGCTCACGCCGATCCAGCTGGCTGCCGAGCGGCTGCAGATGAAACTCGGCGGCAAACTGTCGCTGGACGATGCGGCCGTACTAACGCGTGGCGCAACGACGATCGTCAGCCAGGTCGCAGCGATGAAGCGCATGGTCGACGATTTCCGCCAATATGCGCGCGTGCCGCCAGCCCGGCTGGCACCGCTCGACTTGAACGCGCTGATCGAAGAGGTGGCAGCACTTTACGGCGCCGAGCATAACGCCCGCGGCGACACGCCGCTGCGGCTCGAACTGGCGGCCGATTTGCCGCGTATCGCCGGAGATTCGACGCAACTGCGCCAGGTCATCCACAACCTGCTTGCCAACGCGCAGGAGGCGGCCGCACATGCCGCCGCCCATCAGCCGGCGCGGGAACCTCGCGTGCTCGTGCGCACCGAAGCCGTTCATGCGCACGGCGGACCGGCGACCCAGGCAGTGCGGCTGACCGTCGAGGACAACGGGCCGGGGTTCGCAGCGAATATACTTCGCCGAGCTTTCGAGCCTTACGTAACGACCAAGCCGAGCGGCACCGGACTCGGCCTGCCGATAGTGAAAAAAATCGTAGACGAACATGGCGCACGCATCGAACTGGCCAACTTGGAGCTGGGCGGTGCGTCGGTGACCATCTTCTTCCGCGCCCTCGCCGGTACCGCCCAAGTCGCGGCGGGCGCCGCTGCCTCGGTGCAATGACGACGTCCTCCGCCGGCAAGACGCAGGGTTCGCAGGGGCAGCGCCGCCGACGGGAAACTGAAGTCGACCGGCCGCAGCGGCATGGCAAATCCCCGACCGGCATGATTGAGGCGCACTGACCGCGCCGGCTCTCCCAAATGGCCACCATTCTTGTTGTCGACGACGAAATCGGTATCCGCGAACTGCTGTCGGAAATCCTTTCCGACGAAGGGCACGTGGTGCTGACGGCCGAAAACGCGACCGCCGCGCGGGCAGCGCGGCAAAGCGAACCGCCCGATCTCGTACTACTCGATATCTGGATGCCGGACACCGATGGCGTCACCTTGCTGAAGGAGTGGGCCGCCGGCGGACAGCTGACGATGCCGGTCATCATGATGTCCGGCCATGCAACCATCGACACTGCCGTCGAGGCGACCCGTTTTGGCGCGCTGGACTTTCTAGAGAAACCGATTGCGCTGGCCCGCCTGCTCGCGGCAGTCCGCAGCGGGCTCGACCGCGGCAAGTCGGCGCGAACCGCGCTGGCTGCGATCAGTGCGACGCCGGCTGCGCCCGTGGCGCTGACAGGCCGTGGCGAGGAAAACCGACTGCCGGCGGAACCCTTGCGCGCGTCGGCCAGCCCGCCGCCGGCGCCGCCAGCCAATGCCGCCTCGGTCGGCCTCGACCAGCCGCTGCGCGATGCGCGCGACCAGTTCGAGCGCGTCTACTTCGAATACCACCTGGCCCGCGAGTCGTACTCGATGACTCGCGTCGCCGACCGCGCCGGCCTCGAACGCACGCACCTGTATCGGAAGCTGAAGCAGCTCGGCATCGAGCTGGTGCGCGGCAACCGCCGCGCCCAGTTTGCCGGCGACGAGACACCGACACTGAATCGGCCGCCGCAGCAGGCCGAGGGCGGCGAGCGCTGATGAGCGCGCCGGGCCGCGCCCAGCGCGAATCCTTCGAACGCAGCGCGAAGGTTGCCCGGTGAATTGGCGATGAGGCGGGACGATCGTCATCTGGCGCCGCGCGGGCCTTTCGCGTCAACGTGAAGATCATCGTTCTCGGCGCCGGCCGCGTCGGCACCTCGGTGGCCGAGTCCCTGGTCTCGGAAGCCAACGACATCACGGTGATCGACAGCGACCCGGTGCGGGTGGCCGACCTGCAGCAGCGCTACGACCTGCGCGGGCTGGTCGGCAATGCGACGCAGCCGTCGCTGCTCAAGGAGGCCGGCGCCGACGATGCCGACATCCTGATCGCCGTCACCGCGATCGACGAGGTGAACCTCGTCGCCTGCAAGATCGCCGCCGACGTTTTCAACGTGCCGGCGCGGATTGCCCGCGTCCGTAATACCGAGCTGCAGAAACATCCGTCGCTGCTGGGCGAAGCAGGTTTCCGCGTTACCCACATCATCTGGCCGGAGCAAAGCGTCACCGACCTTCTGCTGCGGCTGATCGAGTTTCCCGAAGCGCTGCAGGTGCTCGACTTCGCCGACGGCAAGGCGAGCCTGCTTGCGGTACGCACTTTCGCCGGCGGCCCGCTCGTGTCGCATCCGATCCAGGACCTGCGCAAGCACATCCCCAACATCGACACGCGCATCGTCGCGATCTTCCGTAACGACCGCAGCATCCAGTGCGAAGGCGTAACGATGATCCAGCCCGGCGACGAGGTGTTCTTCCTCGCTGCCAGTCAGCACATCCGCGCGGTGATGCGCGAACTTCGGCGGATGGACAAGCCCGTCAAGCGCGTGATCATCGCCGGCGGCGGCAATATCGGCCTGCGGCTGGCGCGCGCGCTCGATACCGGCGAAGGCATCGACTGGGGCGCCGGCTTCAACGTCAAGATCATCGAGTTCAGCAAGCGCCGCTGCGAGTACCTGGCGGCGCAATTGTCGAGCCGGGTGCTGGTGCTCAACGGCGACGCCACCGACGAGGACCTGCTCAGCGAAGAAGGCGTAGCCGAATGCGACCTGTTCGCCGCGCTGACCAACGATGACGAGAACAACATCATGAGTGCGCTGCTGGCCAAGCGCATGGGCGCCCGCCGCACGATCGCGCTGATCAACCGCAAGAGCTACGGCGAACTGATGCAGGGTGGTCAGATCGACATCGCGATTTCGCCGAGCCACGCAACACTGTCGAATCTGCTCAAATACGTGCGACGCGGCGACGTGGTCGCTGCACATAGCCTGCGCCGCGGCGCGGCCGAGGCGCTGGAGATCATCGCCCACGGCGACGCCAAGAGCTCGAAGGTTGTCGGTCGGCGGATCGAGCAGATCGAACTGCCAAAGGGGGCGACGATCGGCGCGGTCATCCGCGGCGAGGGGGCCGGGACACGCGTGCTGATGGCCCATCACGATACGGTGATCGAGCCCGAAGACCATCTGATCGTCTTCGTCGCCAACAAGCGGATGATTCCCCGCGTCGAAAAGGTGTTCCAGGTCGGGGTCGGCTTCTTCTAGACTTGATGTGGATGTTGCGAGCGGTATACGCGCTTGCTCGTACTAAGATACGCTTAGCCATACCCCCGTTCGCATCGATGGCGGATACTGCTATAAGTGCGCTGGGACTTCACCGGATTCCTAGGCAGGAAGGTCATTCTGAACAGCGTGTGGTGAAGCGGGCTGCCTGTGCCGGAGTTTCTTGCCGGCGGGGCAGCGTGGGGCGCAGCTTGCGCCGTTAAGCAAATGAGTCAAGGAGATACGAGATGAGCGAAAAACTCGCCAAGCAGCCTGAATCGCCGCAGCCTTCCGCCTCGAACCGTCGCCGCTTTCTGGGCGTCACGGCGGCGGCCGCTGGCGCCGTCGCACTGGCCGCCTGCGGCAAGAAGGAAGAACCTATGAAGGCGGCCGCGACCGC
>JBFINI010000136.1:0-7864 GCA_041611275.1 Burkholderiaceae bacterium | reverse complement strand
CACAAGCGCGATGCCATCGCCAAGGTCGATCCGGCCGGGAAGCTTCAGCTTCGGCGTCGACTGCTCCTTCAGCGTCTGCCGCTTGTATTTCAGCCGCACGCGCGCCAGGCATTCGCCCGGCGCGATCGAACGGATCGCTGCATCACGAATCGACAGCGCTACCGATTTGAACTGCACCGTCAGTTCGACCGTCAGTTTCAGCACCGAAATCGGCGCACCCGCGACCACCAGGTCGACCACCGGCGATTCTCTGTGCGTGATCTCGTGATTGCCCAGCGTGACCACCGCCGTGGCGCCCGGCGCCAGCTTGCCGGGCTCAGCATAGCTTTGCAGTTCCCGCACTTTGACCCAGCTCTGCGCAAGCAGCTCGAAAATGTCGAAATCGAGTATCTGCTGCAATTGACCGGCAATCTCACCAGCCGCCAGCCGCATGGCCTGCGCAGCCAGCGACTGCTTGGGCGCCGCTTCACGCAGATGTTCGTCGAGCGCCTGTTCGATGTCCTGCCCGTCGATCGACAGCAACCGGCCGATGCTCAGCGTGCCGGCCTCATCTTTCACAGGGGATAGCGTGCTCATGCGCGACCTCCGTCGTCGTGTTGCTGCGTTCGCGGCTCGCCGTGCTCCAGACGAACACGGATTCGGACGTCGGGACCCGCGAGTTCTGGTGCCGAGGTGATTTCAGTGGCGCGACCCATGGGCTCGAGCCGCACGCGGGCGTCGATCGCCCCCTGCTTCGCTGCGGGCCTGTCGGCCTTGCGCGTAGCGCGCCAGCGCCGCGCCAGCAAGGCGCCGCCACCGGCGAGCACAAGTACGCCGCCGGCAGCGCCGGCGACGAGCACGGCGGGCGGGATCAACGGCCCAGTTGCAGAGGTCGGCGCCACCATTCCCCCATCGGTGCGCCCGATGGAGACGACCAGCGCAACCTCGGCCCCGCGCGCCAGGCGCACTCCGGCACCCGGAGTCTGCGCCAGCACCACATCGCGCGGCTGATCATCGGCACGCTGCTCGCTGAGGATTGCACTCAATCCAAACTGCGCCAGGCGGACGCGCGCCTGCGTGACGGGCATGCCGACCAGATCGGGCAACGGCGGCAGCCCGAGCGATATCGTCAGTTGCACCGTGCTGTCGCGCGCTACCTGCGCGCCGCCGGCCGGCGATTGCGCGGCAACCGTGCCGGCCTCGTAAGTCAGCGAATCGGCCTCCCCGGTGGCCACTGCAAGTCCGGCCTGCTCGATGCGCTGGCGAGCCGGCGTGATCGGAACGCCGAGCACATCGGGCACCTCGGCGCTCGTTTCCGGCTGTACTGCCGCCACGACCATCTGCACCAGCGAGCCACGTGCCACCTCGGTGCCAGCCTGCGGCCGCTGCTCGAGCACGATGCCCTCGGGCGGCGGTGATTCGCGCGTCGATTCCCGGGCGCTCAGGTCAGCGCCGCGCAACAGCTGCGCCGCCTGCGCTCGGCTACGGCCGACCAGTGCCGGCACGCGTACCCGCGACCCATCGGAGACGGTGACATCGACCCGACTGCCCGGCTTGATCGCTGTGCCGGCGGCGGGCTGCTGCGCAACCACTGTGCCCTTCGATTCGGTCGATGCGCGGGACCGTACGCCGGCAAGCGACAATTCAAGCGGCGCCAGACGCTCGGGGACAGCTTCGAGCGGCGCACCGATCAGATCAGGCATCGCCCGCGCCACTGGCGGCGGCGGTGGTCCGAGGCTGACCAGCAGATCAACGCTGACCGGCTCGCCGCGCGGAAACCTGGCGCCGGCCCGCGGCTTCTGCTCGACCACGATGCCGGCGCGTTCGGGCGTGTGCTCGCGCGCGACGCTGCCGACCGCCAATCCTGCCGCCGTGATCTGCTCGCGCGCGGCCGGCTCGTCGCGACCGACGACATTTGGCACCTCGATCATCACCGGCGCGGGCCGGCCGCGACTCACCAGCAGATCGACCGCCTCGACACGATTAGCGGCGATATCGGTGCCGGCTCGCGGCTTCTGCTCGATGACGCGGCCCGCCGGTACATCGGACTCGACCTCGCGAATGACGCCAACGCGCAGATCGACCGCGCTGATCAAACGCTCCGCTTCGGGCAGCAGACGCTCGACGACATTGGGCACGATTCGGCGCGGGCCGGCGCTGACGAACAGGCGCAATCGCGGTGGCGGCGTCGGCTTGATCCGGCTGCCGGCCGCCGGCGACTGGCGCAGCACAATGCCGCGCGGCTGATTGCTGGCGATCCACTGTTCATCTACCTGCCCCGGGCGCAGCGGCGCGAGGCGCTCCAACGCCGGCTCGAGCCTCAGCCCGACGACGTTCGGCACTGTGAGTGGTTCCGGACCACTGCTGACGACGACATTAACCGTCACCGGCCGCTCGAGCTGAGTGCCAGCCGCGGGCGACTGGTCGATGACGATGCCGGCGCGCGCATCGTCCGGCCGCCGATCAATGCGGCCGAGCTTCAGCCGCCGCAGCTGCAGCCGCGCCCGCGCCTGCGTTTCGTTCGCCCCGCGCAATTCCGGCACCACGATGAAGCCTGGCTGCACATCGTCGCGCGGCGGCACCGGTTGCGGCGGCGGTTGCGGTGTTACCGGGCCGGGCGGCGGCGTGATGAGCCCTTTGAACACGTCCGGAGTGATCACCGGCGGCTTGAAGACCTTGATTTCGGGCTTGGTACCGAGGCTGAGCTGCAGCGCGATCGGCCGGCGCGGGTCGTGACGCGTGCCGGCAGCGACCGACTGTGAAACCACCGTTCCGGCCGCGGCCGCACTGGCCACACGGCTGACGCCGCCGGTGGCGAAGCCCGCGCGTTCAAGCACGCTGCGCGCCTGTGATTCGCTCATGCCGAGGACCGACGGCACGAGTCTGAGCTCGACTTCCGGCTGCACCGGCCGCACCGCCAGCGGCATCTTAGGGGCCGGCTGCAGTTCGAGGATCCGCGGCGGCGCCGGCTGCACCGCCAGTGCGGGCGAACCCGGGACACCGATCAGCAGCACCAGCAGCGATGCCGCCAGGCGACAGGCGGCAGCGATAGAAAGCCGCTGCGAGCCGGCGGCGCACGCCGGCGAAGACCGTGTCGGCGGTGGCAGAACCATCACATGTCCGTCGTTGCAAGATCGACGTGCCCCAAAAGGCAATGCCTTCCCGCAAGACCCTATGATGCCCGAGGAGGATTGCCTCGGCGGACGCTGCGTACGACGGTCAGTCCCGGTAATGCGGTGCATGGGCCGCTAACGGCGAGCCGGACCGGCACATCCGGGGCCCTGGCGTCGTCCACGGTCAGTGCCCCCAGCGGCCTGCCGCTGTCGCTCGAGATCTAGAAGGCTCGCGATGCATCTCGCGGCATTGCGCTGTCCGGGATCGAGCGTCCTTCGCGGCGAAGCGCCTCGGCCTTTCTATCGGCGTTGACATCATCGTCAGGTGACAGCGGCAGTCCGCTGCGGGAATGAGGGCCAAGTCGGGCATGGCCAGGGGGCTGCCGTCCTGGGTTGACCCGGCATTTAACGCGGCCGCAGAGGATCGACAGAAAAAGAGAACTTCTGCCAGCCCGCAAGCAACCCACCTCCCAATTGGCCCTGGCCCCTGTGCAGGCAGAGGTACCCGGGCCGCAGTTGCGAGGGGAAGACACCATGAGAGACGTTTTCGCAGCCTCCCTTTGGCGTGATCCTAGGCTACAGCGGCCGGCGCGCGAGCGACCAACGCCAACTTGGCTCGCCAACTTCGTCAATAAATTCGATTATCTGTGCAACCGCTACGATGCCTTTCCCGTCCGTGACGAGCACACGCGCGCGGCGGCGATGCAGGTACTGGACGAAGTGCGCCGCAAGGAACTGAATCGCGTCCACGGCAGCAGCGCGCTGGAGTCGGCCGCCTTCGTCGACGCGGACGTCCGCTATGACCTTTACGCGGTGAAGGACACGAAGACCGGCAAGGTGGTCGGTTGCATCCGCATCACGACCGCCGACCAGATCGTATCGATCGCGGCGAGCCGGGACGAGTACTGCCTGGACAAGTTCCCGCCGGCGCTGCTGGCCCGTACGCAGGTCTTCACCCGCCTGGCGATCCTGCCGGCGTACCGGAAGACCGCCGCGTCGCTCGTCCTGCTGCGGCGTCTGTGCAAGGACGCGCTCGCGGGCAACATGCTGGCGAGCCTGCTGGCCTGTGAACCCGGTCTTTATCCAAGCTACCTGCGGCTCGGCTTTCGGCCGCTGGGCAGCGTGCATCAGAGCCCTTCCGGGGGCTTTCGCATCCCGATGGTCGCGCTCCTGCACGACGTCGAACACGCGCGCCGAGTCCGCTCGCCGCTGCGTGGACTGGTGGCGCGCATCAAGGGGCCGCTGCCTCAGGATGCCCTGCGTTGGTATCAGGAACTCGAAGCGCGCGACGGTCCGATCGATCCCGGCGTCGCCTTTCATGGCGGCGCTTCGGCCACCGATGTGCACGGCGCGCTGACGCACGGGCTGACGGCGAAAGGCCGGGCGCAGTTGCTGCGTAACGCGATGGAAGTCAGGTGCCGGGCCGGCGACATCGTCATCAGCGCCGGCGACGGCGGCAAGAGCATGGGCCTGGTGCTGCGTGGCGCAACGAGGCTCGTGCAGGCCGGCCAGACCGTTGCCGAACTGGGCAGGGGTGAACTGTTTGGCGAGGCCGCGGTTGTGATGAAGAAGAACCACACGGCCAGCGTCGTCGCCGCCGCCAACGACACGCGCGTGCTGATGCTCAGTCAGTCGTGCCTGGCCCGGCTGCGCGATCCGGCCGACGTCGCCCAGGTCTGGCGCAACCTGGCGCAGATCATTGCCGCACGGCAGTGCGGTGCTCTCCAATGAACTGGACAACGGCGGCCGCCAGCTCATCCGCGCGCTCGAACTGCACCGCGTGCCCTGCGTCCAGTTCCATCCAGCGGTTGCCCGGCTTGGCAAACAACGGCGAAAGGTAGCTGCGCACCTTCTGGTTGTCGACGATGCGGTCGCCCGTGGCGGTGAGGGCGAACAGCGGTAGCTTGACACCGAGGATCGCCTCCCACGAGCGTTCCTGCACTTCGTCCATCACCACGACCGACTTGAGCGTGACCTCAGTCGTCTTCAGCGCATCGGCGTCGATGAAGTCCAGTCCGTCCGGCGACTGAGTGAAGTCGGTCGCCTGCAGCGGAATCGGTGCGAAGGCCTGCTCGCGACCGGGCGCCAGGTCGAAGTGCGTCAGCAGCGCCTGTACGACGCGCTCGGCCATGTCGATCACCGAGCGGAAGCGCGCATTCCAGAACAGTCCCGGCGTGATCAGCAGCAGCGTCGCCAGCGCCCCTTCATCCTGCAGCCGCTGCGCGGCTACCGCCGCGTACTGGCCGCCCTGGCACCAGCCGGCCAGATGAATGCGCTCGAAGCGGCCGGCCAGCCAGCGCAGGTGCTCGACGACATCCTCGATGCTGCGCTCGGCGCTGGCCAGGTCGCCGCGCTCGCCGTTCAACCCGCAGCCGCGCCGGTCGGGCGCGAACACGCTGAGCGTCGAACATGCACGCACCGCGTTGGCGAGCGGGCGTTGCCACGCGGAGTGGCTCATGCCGCCGTGCAGGACGACGAGCACGTCGGAGCCCTGCTCCGGTCCCCACAGGCGGTAGTGGACGTCGTAGCCGTCGGACATGGTCTGGGCCTTGACCGACTCGGATTCGGCCCAGCTGCGGCGCGCGGTCCGGCAGTTCAGTCCCCAGCCACGGCGCCACGCATCCGGCATCGTGACCTGCAAGCCCTCGGTCGTGACCTCGGCGTAGAAGCGCCGCAGATCGAGCATGCCGCCGCGGCCCCACTTCAGGCTCGGAATCACCGGTTCGCGCTCGATCAGCCGCGAGCCGAACCCACCTTCCTGCGCGGCGAGGTTCTCGCCGGCCGCGGCCGCCACCAGCATCGCGGCGCGGGTAAGCACCGAGGTCTCACCGACGTGCGCGCCGATGATGATCGGCCAGCCGCGCTGGCGCAGCGCCTCGACCAGAGCCAGCGCGCGCAGCACCCCGCCCACGCGCGAAACCTTGAGGTTGGCAACGAAGCGACCCGGCGCGCCGTTGTAGCGTTGCAGGTCAGCCATCGTGCACAGGCTCTCGTCGAGGATGACCGGCGCCGCGAGGCCGACGCTGATCCGGCTCTGCGCCTCGACGTCGCGCGGCCGTACCGGCTCTTCGACGCCGAACAGTTCGCCGCCGAGCGCGCGCAGATACTCGAGCGCCCGCTCGGGCGCATCGGCCCACAGATTGTTGGCGTCCACCCGCACCCGATGCTCGCGAACGCCGTGCCATGCGGTCAGCTCGGCGATGCTGGCGAGCTTGCTCCGGTCGACTTCGAGGTCGCCTTCGAGCTTCACCTTGAAATCGGTCAGGCCGAGGATGCAGTACTGGTCGATCAGGAAGCGCGTCTTCCACGACTCGTCGTTGCCGAGTACGGCGGAGTAGACGTGCGGTCCGCCCGGCGGCGGCAGGCCAAGCAGCGCCTCGACGCTGATCTCGCGCTCGCGCGCGAACAGATCGAGCAGCGCACTCTCGATCGCGCACCACGCCGACGGCGAGGCGTCGACCGCGGCCGTGTTCTCCGTCATCCAGGCCTGCAGCGCTTCGAGGCTCGTGCAGCGCGCCTGGATCGATTCCTGCCAGGTGCCCAGCCACTGCCTGCATGAGGCGCGCGTCTCGCCGGTCACGTAAGCGCGCGGGCAACCCTCGCCGTAGCCGCGCTGTTCGCCGCGGGAGGCCTCGACCCACAGGCTCTCGCCGTGCGTTCGGGCCGCCGACGCATGACGGAAGGTCGCTTTCAGGGGAACCCTGAGCTCGGAGAACTGCAGGCGGACGGGCTGGTTCATCGGATACCCCCCACGTCGTGGCTGCCCGGATCGTAGGCCACGTTGCCTGCGTCGACGATAGCCGCTCAGGGTACTGAAACTGTGATTGTTCCGCCGGCCGCGCCGCTTTCGATCCGCAGTCGTTCGATGTGTCCCGTTCTCAGGTGCCGCTTTTCGGAACGCGCATGCGCCTGCCGCAAGGTCGTCGCGGGCTTGAGCGGCCTGGCGCCGCGCAGATCGGTAAGCTCGCCAAAATGACGAGCGACATCGCCGCCACGGATGCCGGCACCGCGACTCCCGCCGCGCTGCAGGCCCGCCGCATCGGCATCGACACCTACCGCGAGAACGTCGTCTACCTGCGGCGCGACTGTCCGGTCGTGCGCGCTGAGGGTTTCCAGGCGCTGGCCAAGGTCGAAGTGGCCGCCAACGGCCGCACGATCCTCGCCACCCTGAACGTCGTCGATGACGCGCGGCTGCTCGGCGAGCGCGAACTCGGTCTGTCGGAGGAGTCCTTCGCGCAACTCGGCGCGAGCGATGGCGCGTCGGTGGCCGTGCGGCACGCCGAACCACCGCCGTCGATGTGGGCGCTGAAACGCAAGATCGCTGGCGAACGACTCGACGCCAGCGAGTTCTTGGCGATCGTGCGCGACATCGCCGCGCACCGGTACTCGAATATCGAACTGGCCGCCTTTGTCGTTGCTACCGACCAGTTCGCGCTCGACCGCGACGAAGTGCTGCACCTGACGCAGGCGATGGTCGAAACGGGCCAGCGGTTGACCTGGCCGCAGCAGCCGGTCGTCGACAAGCATTGCATCGGCGGCATCCCGGGCAACCGCACCTCGATGCTGATCGTGCCGATCGTCGCCGCGCACGGCATGCTGATTCCCAAGACTTCGAGCCGAGCGATCACCTCGCCGGCCGGCACCGCCGACACGATGGACATGCTGGCCGAGGTCGAGCTGCCGTTCGAGCGGCTGCGCGAGATCGTGCGCGAGCATCGTGGCTGCCTTGCCTGGGGCGGCCGCGCCGCGCTGAGCCCGGCCGACGACGTGCT
>JBFINI010000135.1:0-7891 GCA_041611275.1 Burkholderiaceae bacterium | reverse complement strand
CGGCGTTGAGCGCCCATTGGCCCCCGAAACCCCAGCCGAGCACGCCGACGGCAGGAGCCCCGGCGGTCATCGTCAGAAACTCGTACGCCTGACGAATATTTTCCTTCGCCGGATCAGGCTGCTCGACGACGTCGATCATCAGCTGCCGTGCCGCCATCGGCAGGCGGCACGGCGCCCATGTCTACGCGGCGATGAACATCCTGATGCTGCCGGGCCGGCAGATCGCGATGGTCGATACGCATGTCAACATCGATCCAAATGCTGCCGAGATTGCCGAGATCGCGGTGATGGCGGCCGAAGAACTGCAGCGGCTCGGCATCACGCCACGGGTGGCCCTGGTGTCACATTCGAACTTCGGTTCCGACCGTACGCCCAGTGCCGAGAAGATGCGGCAGGCGCTGTCGCTGCTGCGCACGCGCGCGCCGCAGCTCGAAGTCGATGGCGAAATGCATGCCGATTGTGCGCTCGACAGTGCGCTGCGGCGGGCGATCATGCCGTACTCGACGCTGCAGGGCGAGGCCAACCTCCTGGTGCTGCCCGGCATCGACGCAGCCAACATCGGCTACAACCTGCTGAAGACTGCCGCCGGCAACAATGTGGCGATCGGCCCGATACTGCTCGGCGCGGCCCGTCCGGTGCAGATCCTGACCGCCTCGGCCACGGTGCGCCGTATCGTCAACATGACTGCACTGGTCGTGCTGGATGCCAATTCGCAGCGCTGATGCGGCGCCGGTACGAAAAGACCTGCAGGCGGCGGCAATCATGGCGCTGAGTCTGTCAGTGCGGCTTCAGGCGACTTGCCGATACGCCCGCGGGCAAGCGATGCGCGTGAACTGCTGCCCGCGCCCGGTCGCGCTGAACGACTGCGGTGTGGCCTCGCGCGGCCGCGAAGAATGCAGCAGTACGCCTTGCGGCGAATCGTGCCGCTGATAGTCTGACCATGAGCCGCCTGCTGATTCGCCTAATTGCCGTTCTCGTCTTGATCGCGCTCGGCACGTCGGCCTGCGGGCGAGAGGAACCGGCGCGGGCGGGTAACGTCCTTGGCATCGCCGATGTGTCGCTCGACGCGTTGCCGCCGCAAGCCGGTCAGACGCTGGCCCTGATCCGCCAGCGCGGCCCGTTCCCCTATCGCAAGGATGGCACCGTGTTCGGCAACCGCGAGCGCCTGTTGCCGCAACGGCCTCGGGGCTATTACTCCGAGTACACAGTGCCCACGCCCGGAAGCCGCGATCGAGGTGCGCGGCGAATCGTCGCCGGCAAGGGCGCGACCGGGGATCCGGCGACCAGTGGTGAGTACTACTACACCGACGACCATTACCAGAGCTTTCGCCGGATCAAGCCATGAACCCAGCGGACCGTTCAACGAAACCCATCGACGCGCTGCCCGCGCAAACCGTTCGCCAGCTCGGCGGCTATGCCGCGGATCTGCTGCGCCGGTGGGCCGAAAAAAACGGCCATCGCTTCGTGCTGATTGAATGCTCGGATTGCGTGGACAAGCGTTCAGTGCTCAGGACGATCGGCCGCGCGTTTGCCTTTCCTGAGTGGTACGGCGCCAATCTGGACGCGCTATACGACTGCCTGACCGATCTTCCCGATCGTGGCGAGCCTGGATGGGTCGTCGTTATCGAGCGACTGCCGCATGAGCCGCAGTTCGCGGATGACCAGCGGGCGGCGGTGCTCGACGTCTTTCGCGACGCCGCCGACGTCTTTGCAGAACGGGGCGTCGGACTGCGCGTCTTCTACGCGTAAGCGCAGCGCACTCTCAGCGCGGCATCAGCTTCGACAGCATGCCGAGCGCGTCATCGATGCCGCCGCTTGGAATCTGACCTTCCGGCGTGACTTGGTCGACCATCTTTGGCAACAATTCAGCCAGTTGCCCACCGAATTGCTGCTGGTCCATTCCAGCACTCGCCGCCATCTGCTGCATGCGGCCGGCGCCGAACACCTTCATCAGTTGGTCGATCGAGACCGGCATGTTCGGGCCCGAACCGACCCAGCTCTGCACCAGCTCGCCCATTCCGGCTTGCTGGAATTGCTGGATCAGCCCGGTCAACCCGCCACCGCCACCGGAATTGCTGAGCAGGCTGCCGACCACGGCCATCAACTGATTGTTCGACTGACCGCCCATCATCGACTGCGCGGCTCCTGACAGGAGTTTGTCAAGCATCGGTGTCTCCTTTTCCTAAACGAGATTCAAACATCCGGCACGGCAAGATCGCCACTGAGGGCTTGCAGCGATGCGAGTACCGCGAGTCCGGCCGTTTCGCTCCTAAGGATACGCGGTCCCAGTTTCGTGAGAACGAAGCCGGCGCGCTCGGCACGCAGCAGCTCGTCAGCGGCGAGCCCGCCCTCGGGGCCGACCAGCACGGTTGCGCCACTGCGGATAAACCGCGGCAGGCGCGCGCTTGCCGCCGGTACCAGCGCAATCCGCGTGTGGCCACTGTCGGCCGCGGCGAGCGCTGCATCGAGCGTATCGCAGAAGTCGATCGCCGGCAGCCGATTGCGTCCGCACTGGCCGCCCGCAGATCGCGCGATGCCGAGGCAGTGCTGGAGGCGGCGCGCGCGACGTCCCGGATCAAGCCGCGTGACGCAGCGCTGCATCGGCGCGATCAAGACGCGCTTGACGCCCAGTTCGACCGCCTTTTCGATGATCCAGTCGAGTTTGTCCGCAGCGACCAGTCCCTGGATCAGCGTCAGCTCCAGCGGCGATTCGCGCTCGATCGCGTCGAAGGCATCGATCGTCGCTTGCGTCAAGCCTCCGCCGAGGCGCAGCGTGGCGAGATATTCGCCACCCTGGCCATTGAACAGGACCACCGTCTCGCCATCGCGTAGCCGCAATACCCGGGCGTGGTGTGCCACATCGACGGGCAGCGCGATGTTGCCGCCTACCACTAGCGGGACGCCGACAAAGAAGCGCGCGGGTGTCAAGGGTTCAGCCGACCGTGCGGAAGAAAAAAGGCCCGGCATGGCCGGGCCTGACCTCTGGCAACCGCGAGGACATCGCCGCGCGCGGCGCGTCTCAGGCGGCCAGTCGCGCGGGAGTTGGCGCCGGATCGGTCAGTTCCCTGACGAAGTTCGGCAGCGCAAATAACGCGTTGTGCAACTCGGCGTTGTAGTACTTCAACGTTCCGATGCGCCGCTCCCGCAGCCGCGCGGCGATACTCTCGGCATTCATCAGCCGCGGATTGGCACTGTCGCTGGCCACGCCCAGGCACCAAAGCGAACCGTACAGCGGGATGAACAGCGCCAGCGGGTGGACGTGCTTGAACACCTTGCGCAGGTTCGTCGCATTCTTGCGCACCGTTTCAGGCGCGTAGACCGGCGTGCCGAGATGCAGCGTTAACAGCCCGCCCGGATTGAGCCGGTCTCGGCAAAGGCGGAAGAACTCCTCTGAATACAGGTGAAACGCCGGTGTGTCGGGATCGGTGAGGTCGAGCACGATCAGATCGAACTTCTCCGGCGTGCTCTTTACATATTCGTAACCGTCGCCGATGCGGATGTCCAGGCGCGGATCGTCGAGCGCGCCTTTATGGATCTCCGCCAGGTGCGATCGGGCTACATCGATGACCGCCGCGTCGAGTTCGGCCATCACGATGCGCCTGACACTTGGATGCTTGAAGATCTCTTCCGACGAGCCACCGTCGCCGCCGCCGATCACCAGCACCGACTGCGGGTTCGGATGCGTCAGCAGCGCCGGGTGCGTCATGCACTCGTGATAGAAGAATTCCTCCTTCTCCGAGGTCATCAGCCGGCCGTCCAGGCGGAACAGTTTGCCGAACTGCGGCGTGTCGTACACCTCGACCCGCTGGTAGGGCGAGTCAATCGTCTGCAGTCTCCGGCTCGCCGTGAAACCATAGCCGGAGTTGGCGTTGAGCCAATCGAAGATCAGTTCGTTTGAATTGGCGCCGCCACCCGGGGCCTGCTCGGTCGCCCCGGCTGCGACTGATTGCGTACTGGCGGCCAGATCGCCGCGGTTGATGCGATTGACCGCCTGGCTCTTCGGCCGAAAGGCGATGGTCAGCGCGTCAAAAAGCTGCTGCGCCTTGCCGCCATTGTCGTCGGTGAAATTGCAGACGTACACATCGAGCGTCACGCCGCGCCGCTCGGGCCACGTGTGAACGGCCAGATGCGATTCGGCCAGCAGGACCGCGCCGGTGATGCCGCCGGGCTCACCATTGAAGTCGGGAAACAGGTGATATTTCTCGTCGACGATCGTCAACCCCGCGGCGTTGGTCGCGTCACGGCACAGCGTCGACAGTTTTTCCAGATCCGTCAGCAGCGAGGCAGTGCAGCTGCAGTCGAACAGATCGCCAGTCAGGTGAAGTCCTTGCATCTTCGTCCCCCAGCAGGTCCGCCCTAATCGACCTGAATCGCGGTTCATCACCGCAACCCACGATCCGGGACCCGGCGCTGGTGCGCGGCGCGCGGGTCGGTGACAGCTTTCGCTGCGTCGATTGGACCTGGCGGGGGAAGATGCCTTGATGACTCCTAGGCAACCCGTTGCTTCCGGTGCTCCGGATCGAATTTTGAGCCGCGAATGGTATCGGAATTCTCTGGTCAATGAAAGCGCACTGATACGCGCATTTTCGAGCGAGAACTCGAAGTTTGATCACGCGCAGCGGCGACGGAAAGCGGCGGCGGTGGCGAGAGTGCCGCTGCTAACATTCGAGCTGAGCACGCCGGGCGCCCGCACCGGCGATTTCTTTCCTGCGCCCGCATGCCCGATTCGACCGCCGCGTCGTCGCCGACCTGCCAAGAGCTTTGCAGCGCCTTGCGTGCGCTGGCGATGGATGCCGTGCAGAAAGCGAATTCCGGACATCCGGGAATGCCGATGGGCATGGCCGAGATCGCTCTGGCGCTGTGGGGCCGGCATCTTCGGCACAACCC
Source organism: Burkholderiaceae bacterium (assembly GCA_041611275.1). Lineage (GTDB taxonomy): Bacteria > Pseudomonadota > Gammaproteobacteria > Burkholderiales > Burkholderiaceae_F > JADJWR01. The sequence continues at coordinate 3,004 of JBFINI010000135.1, read as the reverse complement.
GGCCGATCCGCGCTGGTTCAACCGCGACCGCTTCGTGCTGTCCAACGGGCACGGCTCGATGTTGCTCTACGCGCTGCTGCATCTGACCGGTTACGACCTGCCGATGGCGCAACTGTCACAGTTTCGGCAGCTGCACAGCAAGACGCCCGGTCATCCAGAACTCGGCCTGACGCCCGGCGTGGAGACGACAACCGGTCCACTTGGCCAGGGATTTGCCAACGCCGTGGGCATGGCGCTCGCCGAACGCCTGCTGGCAGCTCAGTTCAACCGGCCCGATTTTCCGCTCATCGATCACCATACGTATGTTTTCGTCGGCGACGGCTGCTTGATGGAGGGCATCTCGCACGAAGCGGGGTCGCTGGCGGGCACGTGGCGGCTGTCGAAGCTCATCGCCATTTACGACGACAACGGCATCTCGATCGACGGTGAGGTGAAGCACTGGTTCACCGACGACACTGCAGCCCGCTTCCGCGCCTACTGCTGGAACGTGATCGGGCCAATCGACGGTCATGATGTCGACGCCATGGATCGTGCGATCGGCGATGCGCGCGGCGCCGATCGGCCAACGCTCATCGTCGCTCGCACGGTGATCGGCAAAGGTTCGCCGAACCGGGCCGGCAGCGAAAAGGCGCACGGCGAAGCGCTCGGCGAAGGTGAAGTCGCGGCAGCACGCGAGGCGATCGGCTGGAAATATCCGCCTTTTCATATACCGGCCGAGATCTATGCGGGCTGGGATGGGCGCGAGGCCGGAAGACAACTGCAGGCCGATTGGAACGAGCGCTTTGCGCGATACCGGCGCCAGTTCCCCGAGCTCGCAAGGGAGCTTGACCGGCGCATGCGGGGGCAACTGCCGGACGCATTTGCCGCTGTCGTAGCCGCTGCGATCAATTCGGCGCAGGAAAAGCGCGAGTCGGTGGCAACGCGCAAGGCTTCGCAGATGGCGCTGGAAGTGCTGGCGGAAGCGGTGCCTGAGATGATCGGCGGCTCGGCGGATCTGACTGGCAGCAATCTGACCAGGTGGAACAAGGCGGGTGCGCTGCGGGTCGGCGATGCATTCGAGGCCGGACGGCACATCAACTTCGGCGTACGCGAATTCGGTATGTGCGCGATTGCCAATGGCATGGCGCTGCACGGCGGTCTCATTCCTTTCGTCGGCACCTTTCTCGTATTTTCGGACTACGCCCGCAATGCGCTGCGCATGGCGGCGCTGATGAAACAGCGCGTCGTGTTCGTCTTCACGCACGACTCGATCGGGCTCGGCGAAGACGGACCCACGCACCAGGCGGTCGAGCACGCTGCCAGCCTGCGTTTGATCCCGAACATGGACCTCTGGCGACCTTGCGATACTGTTGAAACACTGGTGGCATGGGCGGCGGCGGTTGAACGCAGTGATGGGCCGACCTCGTTGCTGTTGTCGCGGCAGTCGGTTGAATTCCAGCGACCCAGCGCGGATGCCGAAGCGGTGCGTCGTGGCGCCTACATCCTCAGTGAGGCTGCCGGCGGCGCGCGGGCGGCGCGCGCAGTGCTGATCGCGACCGGATCCGAAGTGCCACTGGCGGCGCAGGCGCAGCGCCAGCTGGCGCAGGCGGGGGTGCCGGTGCGCCTCGTGTCGGCGCCATCGACGACAGTATTTGATCGGCAGGGTGCCGAGTACAAGGCGAGCGTGTTGCCGGAAGGTTTGCCGCGCGTGGCCATCGAGGCCGGCGTCACCGATTTCTGGTGGAAATATGTACGGGGCGACGGCGCCGTGCTGGGTGTGGACCGTTTTGGCGAATCGGCGCCGGCGGCCGCGGTTTACAGGCATTTCGGGCTGACGGTCGAGAATCTTGTCGCGACCGTGCAGGCCGTGTTAACTCGGGAGAAAGAGCGATGACGATCAAGGTTGCCATCAACGGCTATGGCCGCATCGGCCGCAACATCGTGCGCGCCCACTATGAAGGCGGCAAGAAGCACGACATCCAGTTCGTGGCAGTGAACGATCTGGGAGACACGAAGATCAACGCCCATTTGACCAAGTACGACACCGCCCATGGCAAATTTCCCGGCACGGTGCAGATCGACGGCGATTCGCTGCTCGTCAACGGTGACCGCATCAAGGTGCTGTCGAATCGTGATCCGGCGCAACTGCCGTGGAAGGAGCTCGGCGTCGATGTCGTTCTGGAGTGCACGGGCTATTTCAACACCAAGGAAAAGGCTTCCGCGCATCTGAAGGGCGGCGCCAAGAAGGTGATCATCTCCGCGCCTGGCGGCAAGGATGTCGACGGCACCATCGTCTACGGTGTCAACCACGGCACGCTGAAGGCCGCGCATACGGTGATTTCGAATGCTTCGTGCACGACCAACTGCCTGGCGCCGATGGTCAAGCCGCTGCACGAGAAGATCGGGCTGGTCAATGGCCTGATGACCACTATCCATGCCTATACCAACGACCAGGTCCTGACCGACGTCTATCACGAGGACCTGCGGCGCGCCCGTGCGGCGGCACACAACATGATTCCGACCAAGACCGGAGCGGCAGCCGCGGTCGGTCTGGTGCTGCCGGAACTGAACGGCAAGCTGGACGGCTATGCGATTCGCGTGCCGACGATCAATGTCTCGGTTGTGGACCTGTCCTTCATCGCGGCGCGCGACACCTCGGTGGACGAAATCAACGGCATCATGAAGGCGGCCGCCGAAGGTGAACTCAAAGGCATCCTCGGCTACAACACCGAGCCGCTGGTCTCCAGCGATTTCAATCACGACGCCCGCTCGAGCATCTTCGAGGCCACGCTGACAAAGGTCTCCGGCCGGCTGGTGAAAGTCAGCAGCTGGTATGACAACGAGTGGGCGTTCTCCAATCGGATGCTCGACACCACGATCGCGATGATGGCGGCGAAATAGCAACTGCGTTGGCGCCCGCCGCTTCATCGTGGTCCTGGCTGGCGGACGTTATGGCGACTGAACTTGAACTTACGGTATCGAAATGCCGATGGCTGAAAGCATTGAGGCAGTCGCCGACCAGGGT
>JBFINI010000134.1:0-7931 GCA_041611275.1 Burkholderiaceae bacterium | reverse complement strand
CCGAGGTCAACGGCGATTGCCCCGTCGCCGCCCGGCAAGGTGCGCAGCTTGGTGAGCCAGCCGGCGCGATCGCGATCGAGCACGGTGGTGCCGGTCGGCGCCGGGTCAGTGATTGCCAGACCGTAATTGCGCGCATCGCCGAGATTGGCGCGCATTCGGTCGGCCATGTCGGTGGCGAACTGCGCCGCCTGCGCGCGATAGAAAGAACTTTGGCCAACGCGCAATCCGCTGGTCTGCAGCGCGCCGACGCCGAGCAGGCCGATCGACAGCACGACCATCGCGACCAGCACTTCGATCAGGCTCACGCCGCGCTGGCGTCGCGAGAACAGGCGTTCACTCAGCTTCATGCTCATCTCATCAAGGAGTGCAGCTGGCGACCGGGCCGGTGTCCGTTTCCGGAATGCCGTCGCCATTGCTATCGCGCGCCATGCGCACGCGGCCAGCGCCGTTGACCAGCACCGCGCGAGCGCGCGACTGTCCGTCTTCAAGCAGCGCCGTTCCCTGGCACAGCACGAAAACGCCGCCGCCGGCATTGGTCAGCCGGCCGTCGCGATTGAAGGCGATGAAGGTGCCGAAATTGGCGCTGGCCAGCAGCGTCAGCGGCGCGGTCAGTGCCGCGCCGTCACGCAGGACCTGCTCGCCGACATCGAGCGCGCCGTTGCCGTTGGTGTCGACGAACATCGTCCAGCCGCTGCCCCAGTTGCCGGACCCGGGGGTTGCGCTGTGGCTCAGGCTGATCTGTGCGCCGCGTTTCATCGCTTCGCTGCGCGCCAGCTGCAGCGAGGCGAGAAAATCCTGGGCGGTGCTGCTGAGCCGATTGGCGGCAACGAAGCCGCGGAAGCTCGGCACTGCGATGCCGAGCAGCAAGGCGAAGATCGTTAACGCCACCATCAGTTCGATCAGCGTCACGCCGCGCTGCTTCGCTCCGTGAGCGGCCGCGCGCCGCCAAGTTGTAATTCGAATCAAACTGAATTGCATGCGGTGTCGCCTCGTCGTTGCTTGCGCGAACTCGCAACGCCTGTCGTTGACCGGTTCGTTGATCTGAATTCTCGGCACAACACGATCGCCACGAAACGAGCAACGGAGTTGCTGGCGGAGCTGAAACGATGAGTGGCGAACGATGTCGACGAGCGCAAAGAATGCGAGAACGAACGGACGCCGCGTGAGCGCGGCGTCGACAACCATGCGAACGGATTACTGGATGCGGTTCACTCGCGCTCGTCGTGTGCGAGCGGCCGTACAGCCCTTGACCGACTTGCTTACGTCGCGGCGCTTCTTGCGCGATGTGCGCGATGCGTGCGATTGCCTGATGTCGGCAGCAGCGAGCCGACAACCATGCCGACGCCGGCCATCACCAGCCCGCCGAGTACCGACGGAATCACCTCACCGAACGGCGTGAACGACAGCAGCGCCCAGCTGGTCATGCCCAGCACGATCGACCAGATCGCGCCCTGGTTGGTCGATTTCTTCCAGTACAGGCCGAGCACCAGCGGCCAGAACGCGCCAACGACCGGGAACTGGTAAGCCATCGCCACCAGCTCGTAGATCGGCGTGCCTTCCATGATGATCGCGTAGCCGAGCACGCAGGCAGCGAAAATCACGATCGCGATGCGCATCGCGCGCAGCTCGACCTTGTCCGACAGCGGCATCAGGTTCTTCAGAATGTTCTGCACGAAGGTCGTCGTCGGCGCCAGCAGGGTGGCCGAGGCGGTCGACATGATCGCGCTGAGCAACGCGCCGAAGAAGAACACCTTCAGCCATAGCGGCATGTGATCGAGCACCAAGGTGGGCAAAATCTTCTGCGAATCGTCCTTCAGCAGCGTCGCCGCCGTCTCCGGCATGACCAGGAAGGCCGCCACGCCGATGAACATCGGCACCGAGGCGAACAGCAGGTAGGCCGTGCCACCGAGAATCGGCCCGCGCACGGCGCTTTTTTCATCTTTCGCCGCCATCACGCGCTGGAACACGTCCTGCTGCGGGATCGAGCCGATCATGATCGTCACTGCGGCGCTCAGCCAGAACAGCCACGCATGCAGCGTCGGCTGCGGAAAGAACTTGAACATGTCCTTCTCGGTCGCGTGCGCGATCACGCGCTCGGCGCCACCGGCCAGATCGGCAGCGAACCAGGCGATCAGCGACAGGCCGATGACGATGATGATCATCTGCAGAAAATCGGTCAGCGCCACCGACCACATGCCGCCGAAGACGGTGTAGGTCAGCACGATCACGGTGCCAAGCGCCATGCCCTGCACATTGGACATCGCGCCGTCCGACAGCAGGCTGAACACCAACCCCAGTGCGGTGATCTGCGCCGCCACCCAGCCGAGATACGAGATGGCGATGACCACCGCGCTGAAGATCTCCACGCCCTTGCCATAGCGATGGCGGTAGAAGTCGCCGATCGTCAGCAGGTTCATGCGGTAAAGCTTGGCCGCAAAGAACATGCCGACGAAGATCAGGCAGAAGGCAGCGCCGAACGGGTCTTCCACCGTCGACTCCAGGCCGCCCTCGATGAATTTCGACGGCACGCCGAGCACGGTCTCCGACCCGAACCAGGTGGCGAACGTGGTCGTCACCACCATGATCAACGGCAACCGACGGCCGGCCACCGCGTAGTCGGCGGTGTTCTTGACGCGAGTCGCGGCGAACAGGCCGATGGCCACCGAGACGAGCAGATAAAGGACGACGAAACCGATCAGCGTCATGATGAGACTCTCGCGAAGCGCCGAAGCATCCGATGGGCAGTGAACCTCTGCCGCTGGTTGCGGCGGGCCGCGGCGCCGGCAGCCTGCCGCCCGCGCGCCGCAGTCTACGCAAGGGCACCGCAAGCGTCGCCGGCCCGGCCCCCGGGCGACGCGCCCCGCGTTTCAGCAGCACAACAGCAACGCCGGCGGCGAACGCTCGTTGTTGCGCCGCTTAACGCCGGCGCCAGACCTGCCAGCGCTCGCGACCGGCGAATACCGGCAGCGACTCGTCCGCCGGCACCGCGTCATCGTCTTCGCGCGCGAAATCAACGCCCAGCAGCGCGTCGAGTTCGGCCGCCGTGATCGGAAACGGCGGTCCGCGCCGCGGCTCGGCCGCCGCTGCGTCGACGAAGAAGAAACCGAACAGGCGCCCGTCCTGTCGCAGCAACTGCGCCATGCGCCGCGCCCAGCGCGGCCATTGTGATGGCGGCAGCGCGGCCAGGAAGGCACGCTCATAGACATAATCGAACGGCCTGGCGGCAAAGGTGAAGAAATCGCCCTGGCGCAGCACACGATCGGCCAGCGCCGGCGACAGCACTGCGCGGGCGCGGGCGATCGCCGCTTCCGAAAAATCGAGGGCGAGCACTTCGTAGCCTGCCGCATCGGCCAGCGCCGCCTCGTACGCCGAGCCGCAGCCCGGGATCAGCAGGCGCGCGGCGGCCGGCATTCGCCGTTGCGCCAGCCAGCGCGCGAAGGCACGCGGCACGCCGCCCACATCCCACGGCGTGAACTGGGCGTTGAACCGATCGTCCCAGAAGTTCGCCTGCGTCGGATCGCGGCTGCCGAACTCGCTCATCGCCGATGCTCGCCTCAGTGACCTAGCGCGGGGACGTTGGCATAGGGCCGGCGCAGTTGCTGCGCGACGCTGCGGGCCCGTGCTCCGTTCGGCGCCAAGGACTCTCGCGCCATGCGCACCGACGTCTCGGCCGGCAGCAGGTTCAGGTTGGCACTCCAGCTTTCGCCTTCGCGCATCGCCACGGGCGCCGGCAGCGCGTCGGCCGCCGTGCCGTCGATCCACGGCGCGATTTCGCCGAGCACCTGGCGCAGGCGCGGGCGGATCGCCGCCTCGCCGATGCGACCGCGACTGCCCCAGGCAACGATCAGGTCAGCGCCGGTCTGCCCGTCGCGCAGCCTGCTGGTGAACGCGACGTCGCGACGGACGCCGTGGCGATGGCTCATCATGAATTCCTCGAACAGCATGGCCAGATCCTCGCGCGAGTTCACTGCACCGTCGGGCTTGGCGTAGCTGTATTCGTCGGTCGCGCGGTCGGCGCGGAAGAAGCTGGCCACCTGCGCGGGTGTGTAGGCCTTCTGCGCTGCGGTCGGCGCGGCGCCGAAGAATTTCACCCGGGCCAGCGCGAACATCTCTGCCGATGACAGCGGCTGGCTGCCGGCCAGCCGGTCCGACGGCAGCACGGCCGGCGCGGCCGCATAGACCAAGCGCGTCGCATCGACCACCGTGCGCGCAGCGCTCGGAAAGAAATCGCTGGCATGCGCCAGCTCGTGATACAGCAACGGCCCGAGTTCGTAGATGAGATAGCCGATATCGCGCGACTGCGCGCGCCGGTCGAACGGAAAGTCGAGTTGCGCCTCGGCATTGCCGATCGTGTAACGCCACGGCGCACTGAACTGCAGGTCGCGGTCGAAATCAGCGCGGAAGTCCGGCGCCTCGCCGATCACATCGCGCTGCTGCGCGGTCAGCCACAGGCGCTCAGCGTCGATGTAGATGGCGCCGGTGGCCGACCAGTAATACGACGGACGGACATGTGCACCGAGCACGATCGCCGTGACGCTGCCCAGCAGGCGGCGCAGATCGCCGTGAACGTCCTGCGTGCGCAGGAACTGCTCGAAGACCGCGCCCATCCAGTCGTGTGAGACCAGCACACGATCGAGGATCGCCTCGAGACTCGGCACGCCATCGGACGCACCGGCGGACAGCAGCGGCAGCCGCGACAGCGGACACAGATTGGTCGTGCCGCCGCTGAAGAACAGCGCCGGCGAATAAACGCAGTCGAGCAGATGGTCGGCAAACGGGCTGCTCTTGCGCAACGGATAAACGCGCCCGGCGGGCGGATCGCTGAACAGCTGGCCAGTCGGCGGCGCCGGCGAGGCCTCGACGACGACGCTGACCTCGTCGCTGTCGATCGTGCCGCGCATGGTCGTCAGCGTGGCGCGAAAGCGCAGCAGCGTGTCGCGCGAAACCGCCGGTGCGGTGAACAGCAGCCGTTGCGGCACCGTGTTGTCGAGGTCGAGCACGGGCGGGCCGTCGATCTGTGTCCACGACACCGACACGATCGCGTCGCCGGTGGCCAGCGTTGCCCACGCCCGCAGCGATGCGCGCTGGCCCATACGAATCGCCTGGTCGCTGCGCACCGTCAGCGCGCCGCCAGCGTCCGGCGCCGGCGTGACGATGAGGGTCGCCTCGGCGCTGACCGCGGCGCCGTCGCTGTCGAGCGCATCGACGCGGAAACCGTAGGTCCCCGCCGGCGCCTCGACGCTGATCGCCTGCGTCTTGTCGGACAGCAGCGCCACCGGCGCGCCGGCGACCTGCGTCCAAAGCACCTGCGACAGCGCACCGCGACAGCCGAGCACGACCGCACCCGCCGCGCGGCCGGCGGCGACGCTGGCGTCCGCCACCACTTCCAGCGCCGCGCCACTGGCGCAGCCCTGGGGCGGTGGCCCCGAGCCGCCGCCGCAGGCGGACAGCAGTACCGCCACGACGAGCGCGCCCGGGCGGATGGCGACGGCGTCGACTCGAGACATCACAGCGTCGTTCGCAGCCGATGCAGCACTCGTCAATTGCCGGTACGGCCGGCGCGGCTCACCGCCCCGGCAGCGCCATGCCGAGGAACGCCCAGGCCGCCATGATCGCCAGGGCGGCCACCGCGGTGACGCCGATCAGCAGCAGGCGGTTGCGTCGCTCGCTCTCCTGCCGCAGCCGGCGCAGCTCGGTGAGCATCCGGTCCTGCTGCGAAGTGTCGGCCAGGGCCCGGTGCACCAGCCGCGGCAGCTGCGGCAGCAGATGGCTCCACTGCGCCGCCTCGACCTTCAGCTTGTCTTCCAGCCGCTTGATGCCGACCTGCTCCTGCATCCAGCGCTCGAGAAACGGCTTGGCCGTCTTCCACAGGTCGAGTTCGGGATCGAGCTGGCGGCCCAACCCCTCGATGTTCAGCAGCGTCTTCTGCAGCAGCACCAGCTGCGGCTGGATCTCGACGCTGAAGCGACGGCTGGCCTCGAACAGGCGCAGCAGCACCTGCGCGAACGAGATCTCCTTCAGCGGCCGGTCGAAGATCGGCTCGCACACCGCACGGATCGCGCTTTCGAGCTCATCGACACGCGTCTTCGGCGGCACCCAGCCGGACTCGACATGCAGCTCGGCCACGCGCTTGTAGTCGCGGCGGAAAAAAGCCAGGAAATTCTGCGCCAGGTAGTTCTTGTCGCTGTCCGACAGCGTGCCGACGATGCCGAAATCCAGCGCGATCCAGCTGCCGAAATCCTCGCCGCGGTCAGCGACGTAGATGTTGCCCGGATGCATGTCGGCGTGGAAGAAACCGTCGCGCAGCGCCTGCGTGAAGAACACCTCGACCGCGCTGGCCGACAGCTTCTGGATGTCGATGCCGGCCTCGCGCAGCCGCGCGAGCTGGCTGACCGGAATGCCGTGCATGCGCTCCATCACGATGACGTTCTCGCAGCAGTAATCCCAGTGCATCTCGGGAATCCGCAGCAGCCGCGAGCCGGCGAAGTTGCGGCGCAGCTGCGAGGCGTTGGCCGCCTCGCGCATCAGGTCAAGCTCGTCGTGCAGGTACTTGTCGAACTCGGCCACCACCTCGCGCGGCCGCAGCCGCCTGCCGTCGCGCCACAGTTTCTCGACCAGTTGCGCCGCCACCTCCATCAGCGCCAGATCCCTCTCGATCGCCGCCTGCATGCCGGGGCGCAGCACCTTGACCGCCACCTCGCGACCGGCGAGCTTGCCGTCCCTCAGCACCGCGAAATGCACCTGCGCAATCGACGCACTGGCCACCGGCTTGCGCTCGAAGCTCGCAAACACCTCGTCGAGCTTGCGGCCGAGCCCACGCTCGATCTCGCGCACCGCGATATCGGTGGCGAACGGCGGCACGCGATCCTGCAGCGCCGCCAGCTCGTCGGCCACATCGGTCGGCAGCAGGTCGCGGCGCGTCGACAGCACCTGGCCGAACTTGACGAAGATCGGCCCGAGGTCTTCCAGCGCGCGCCGCAGCCGCACGCCGCGCGGCTCCGACAGGTGCCGCCCGAACGTGACCACGATCACCAGCTTCTGCAGCAGCGGGCTCTTCAGGCTGGACAGGACGATCTCGTCCAGCCCGAAACGGAACACCGTAAAGACGATGCGGACGAGCCGGAAGACGCGCATCAGGCCGGCGGTCGTGTGCGCAACTCGAGCTGCTTGGCCAGCCGCTCGACATCGTCGCGCAGCCGCGTGACCTGCTCGGCAAACGTGGTCATCTCCGGTCGCGAGACCAGCATCGGATTCTCGGCGACCAGATAGTCAGCCGTCGTTGCCGCCAGCCGGCTGCCCGCTTCGCGTGCGCCGGCGAGCGCGGCGCGCAGCAGCGCGACGATGCGCACCGCGGCGGCATCGCCGACGAAGCGCGCCAGTTCCTCCTCGGGCTCGGGCCGCAGCTTCTGCAGCACGTTCGACAGCACTTGCGCGAACTCCGCATCGCCCTCGAGCCGCACGTTGCGCAGCGCCGCCTTCGGATCGAGCAGCACCTGCGGCAACGCCGAAGCATCGACGCCGAGCGTGACAGTCGGCGCGCCGGCATCGGCGGCAAAGCTGCCGTCGGCGACGATGCCCAGCTGCACCGAAAACGGCAGCGCCTGCAGCCGCGCGCTGCGCCCGGCAAACGGCGCCAGCACCGTCTTTGCCCAGGACTCGCGGGCCAGCATGCGGTTGAGCACCGCGGCGGCGGCACTGGAAGGAATTTCGTCGAGCACGTCAGCCAGTCACTTTTCGTCGTCCCGGCGCAGGCCGGGACCCAAGTCTTCAGCGCTGCACCCGGGCCCCGGCCGGCGCCGGGGCGACGGCGGCCGTGCCACGCATGGCGCCGAACCGCGGGGCCATCAGGACAACCAAAACAATCGGGGCACCCGAAGGTGCCCCGATTGTGGCAGATCAGCTTGAGTAGCCGCTCAGTTCAGCTGCTGGAT
>JBFINI010000133.1:0-7970 GCA_041611275.1 Burkholderiaceae bacterium | reverse complement strand
TGCGCGGCCTGTATGGCGCCGGCGCGGTATCTTGATCCGCGCGCCTGATCCGCGCGCGCTTGGCATACTGGCGCAAATCGCTTGCCAGTGGCTGCAACAGCGATCGAACGATAACCACAGAGAGGAGACACCATGAGCCAACAACGACGTTTAGTTCTGCAGGCCGGCGCCGCCGCCGCGATACTCGGCGCAATTCCCGCCGCGCGCGCGCAAGGCCGCATCTTCTTCGGCATCGCCACCGGCGGCACCGGCGGCACCTACTATCCCCTGGGCGGCATGCTGGCGCAGCTGATCTCGAACAAGGTCGTGATCGGCGGCCAGAAGATGTCGGCCACCGCGGAAACCGCCGGCGCATCGGTCACCAATGCGCAGCTGCTCGGCCGCAAGGAGATCGAATCGGCGTTCGTCGCCGCCGACATCCTCGATGCCGCCTTCAACGGCAAGAACCAGTTCGACGGCAAGCCGCTGAAGAACCTGCGCGCGCTCGGTGCACTGTATCCGGAGCAGGTGCAGCTGGTCACCGCCGCGAAATCGAACATCAATTCGTTCCGCGACCTGAAGGGCAAGAGCGTGTCGTCCGGCTCGCCCGGCTCGGGCCAGTGGCAGCTGCTCGGCGACCTGCTCGAAGCGCACGGCATGACGCGCAAGGACATCGGCGAGGACCTGTCGTCGTTCGCGCAGTCGATCGACAAGATCAAGGACGGCAACCTCACGGCGTCGCTGATCACCGCCGGCGCGCCGACCGCCTCAGTGACCGACCTGGCCAATTCGCACGACATCCGCATCGTGCCGCTGACCGGCCCCGAGATCGAGGCGCTGCGCAAGAAGCAGCCGTATTACGCGCAGATCCAGCTTCCAGCCAATACCTACAAGGGCCAGAGTGCGCCGGTGAACACGCTGGCGGTGATGGCGATCTGGGCCACGCACGACGCCTTGTCCGACGACACTGCCTACGAGGTGACCAAGGCCTTGTTCGAGAACACCGCCATCCTTGGCCAGGTGCACCCGAAGGGCAAGGAGATCACACTGCAAACGGCCCTGCAGTCGGTGTCGATCCCGCTGCACGCGGGCGCGCAGCGCTATTACAAGGAAAAGGGCCTGATCAAGTAGGCCGCCGGCGTGGCGCTGGCGGCGTTGCTGCTCGTTGCGGCAGCGGCGAATGCCGGCGCCGCGTGCGCGCTTGACCTGCTCGATTCTCCCGCCGGCACGCGGCTGGCCCGCGTGCCGCTGCCGGCGGACCACGCCTTCACCTTGCACTACACGCATTCCGTGACGCTGCGCCCCGTCGAAAGCCGCTACGTCGTGCGTGGCGGCCGTATGCGGCAGACGGCCGAGGTCTTCGATGCGCACGGCCCCGGCATGGCGACCGACGCGCAGCCGGGCGAGCGCTGGGAAACGCGACACGCTGCCGACGGTGCGCGCTTCATCCTGCACATGGAAAGGCCGCTGCCACGCCTGGTCATCCGGCTGCATGCGCTGCCGTCGTTTGCGCTGCGCGCCGGCGCGCAGACGATCGATCTGGGCCAATGGGGCGCGCGAGCGGTCGAGCTTCGCGCCGACTGCGCCGACAAAAAGAAGACAGCAGCGAGACCAACGCCATGAGTTCAGTGCGGGGCGGCGCCGCAACCGACGACGTCGAGGTCGTCTCCGAGGCGCGCCAGCGCGAGCTGATCAAGGCCTACGACCACGAGTCGAACTTCCGCCGCCTTGCCGGACTGACCGCGATCCTCGTCACCGTCGTCGCGGTGACGCTGTCGAGCTTCCACGTCTACACAGCGGGTTTCGGCCTGCTCGACGAGATCAAGCACCGCTCGTTTCATCTGGCGCTCGTGCTCGGGCTGATCTTCATCGTCTTCCCGCGTCCGCCGCTTCCCGCCCAGCCGGCGGCGGCCGTGCGCGGCTGGGCCTGGTCGCTGGCCTTCGCCGCCTTTTATCTGTATCTGGGCTGGGACCTGGTCAGCACGCTGGGTTCATCGGGCCAGCTCCTGGGCGACGGCTGGCCGTTCCTGGCGCTGGTCTCGTTCCTCGCGCTGATCTCGATGCCGCTCGCGCATTTCGGCGGCCACGGCGATTCACCGGGCTGGATCGACTGGCCGCTTGCTGCTGGCGCGGCGTCGATCTCGCTGTACTTCCTCGTCTTCTTCGACGACGTGTTTATCGCCCGCGTCGGCAGCCCGATCGCGCAGGACTACATGATGGGCGTGCTGGCGATCATCCTGGTGCTGGAAGCCACGCGCCGCACGATGGGCAATCTCTTGCCGGCGATCGGCATGTTCTGCCTGCTCTATGCGCTGTTCGGCCGCTACCTGCCGGGCATGCTCGCGCACCGCGGCTACTCAGTGGTGCGCGTGGTCAACCATATCTACATCGGCACCGAAGGCATCTATGGCATCGCTGTCGGCGTGGTGGCGACCTACGTGTTCCACTTCGTGCTGTTCGGCGTGCTGGCGCAGATGACCGGGCTCGGCAAACTGTTCATGGACCTGGCCACGATCATCGCCGGCCGCTTCGTCGGCGGGTCGGCCAAGATCAGCGTGGTCTCCTCGGGCCTGTTCGGCATGATCTCCGGCTCGCCGATCGCCAACGCGGTGACCACCGGCTCGCTGACGATCCCGATGATGAAGAAGTACGGGTTCTCGCCGCGCTTTGCCGCGGCCGTGGAGGCCAGCGCCTCGTGCGGCGGCCAGGTCACCCCGCCGGTGATGGGCGCGTCGGCTTTCGTGATGTCCGAGCTGCTCGGCGTGCCGTACAAGCAGCTGATCATCATCGCCATCGTGCCGGCGTTCTTCCACTACTTCGCCGCGATCATCATGGTGCACCTGGAGGCGCGGCGGCTGCGGCTGAAAGGCGTCGAGCCGCATCTGATCCCGAAGCTCGCACCGGTGGTGCTGTCCTCGTGGCACCTGATGCTGCCGCTGGTGGCGCTGGTGACGATGCTGCTGCTCGACTACACGCCGTTTCTCGCCGCCTTCTGGGGCATCGTGCTATCGATTGTCTGCTCGTACATCCCGCCACTGATGCGGCGCATCGCCCCGCATGCCGACTGGGGCAAGCTGCACGGCGAGACGATGACGCCGCGCAACCTGATCCGCGGCTTCGAGGGCGGCGCCAAGTACGCGCTGGCCATCGGTGCGGCCTGTGCCTGCGTCGGTCTGCTGCTCGGCACGCTGACCTTGTCCGGCCTGGGCTTCAAGTTCTCCGGCGCGGTGGTCGACCTGGCCGGCGCGGTCGCCCAAGGCGTGGTCGCGCTCGACTTCACGGGACTGGCCACGCTGAACGGCGCCAAGGTCTTCTTTGGCCTGCTGTTCGTGGCAGTGGCCTGCATCATGATGGGCACCGGCATCCCTACGACGCCGACCTACATCATCCTGGCCTCGATCGCCGCACCGGCGCTCTCAACGCTCGGTGTGCCGCTGATCGCCACCCACTTCTTCGTCTTCTACTTCGGCGTGCTGGCCGACGTCACGCCGCCAGTGGCGCTGGCCGCCTACGCCGCCGCCGGCATCGCCGGCTCCGAGCCGATGCGTACCGGATTCACCGCCTTCCGACTGTCGATGGGCAAGGCGCTGGTGCCGTTCATGTTCGTCTATGCGCCGAGCCTGCTGCTGCTGCAGTTTTCCTGGAGCGAGTTCATCACCGCGATGCTCTCCGGCATGCTCGGCATCCTGGCACTGGCGGCGGCGTACACGGGCTGGTTCCGCTCGCGGATCGGTGTTCTCGGCGCGGCGCTGCTGACCATCGGTGGCGTCGCGCTGATCTTCAACGACTGGCGAGCAGAGGTGTTCGGGCTGGTGGTGGTGCTGGTGGTGCTGGCGGAGAACGTGCTGCGCGGCAGGCGACTTGAGCGGGCGACCATGGGTGCCTGAGCATCGGGCGCACGGATTTCCAGCCGTGCAGCGCCGCGTGGTGTTTCCGGTCACAGAGCCAACTTCGACTCGCAAATCCCCCAAGAGGCGCCTGCCCCATCACGGCGTGCGGGTAGCCCCTGGATGCGTAGAAACCACAGGTCGAGCGTGACAAAGTAAAGCAAGCGAGCGTAGCCTTCTACGCGTAAGTACGGACAATTCCTTTGATGGAAGCCCAGCGTGGAGGAGAACCGCGTGTGTCACGACAACTGCGTCGCACGAGGACTGATCGATCGCCGGTCGACGGCGGCAGTTGATCCGTTCGATGCCAACACCACGCAGGCTGCCACGCCGTCCCTGCAGGGGCGCGCGAGCATTTTGCGCAGCGGCGCTGAAACCGGTCGAGATCTCGCCGAACAAGACATGAGACCCCGTCGCAGGGCCGCGCCCCGAGCGCCCGCGAGACGAGGCGTCAGACCTGCATCGCCCGAGAAAATACGCAACCGTCGAACCTGCGCTCGCGCGTGCCGCCCTGTTCCCTCTTTTGAGAAGGCAAGCAAGTGATTCAGCGAGCCATCTACACGATCGACCAGTTAAACAAGACGGTCGGCCACGCCTTCTCCTGGTGCGCATTGATGCTCACGCTCGGAACCTGTTACGAAGTCTTTGTTCGCTACGTGCTGAACAATCCGACCAGCTGGGCGTTCGACCTGAGCTATCTAATGTACGGCGCGGTGTTCTTCATGGCCGGCGCCTACACACTGTCGCGCGGCGGTCACGTCCGCGCCGACATGTTCTATCGCCTTTGGCCAGCGCGGACTCAGGCGGTCGTCGAGCTGACGCTTTACGTGCTGTTCTTCTTTCCCGGAATTCTGGCGCTCGTGATCGCCGGCTGGAGTTACGGCAGCGGCGCGATGAGAATCCACGAGGTCAGCGTCAACAGTCCGGCCGGCATGCCGATCTGGCCGCTGAAAATGATGATCCCGGTCGGCGGCGCGCTGATGATGCTGCAGGGCGTGGCCGAAGTCCTGCGCTGCGTACTGTGCCTGCGCGAGGGGCAATGGCCCGCGCGTCTGCACGACGTCGAGGAACTCGAGAACCAGATCCTCGCGCAGGCCGCGCGCCAGCGCGACGCCGAAATCACCGAGGCGACTGCGAAGGGGGCCACATGAGCGCCGTGCGGCCGCTCCGAAGACGCTCGTTCCCCCGCGGGGGAACAGTCCACCGGGCGAAGGGGGCGGCATGAGCGATCCCGCAGTTGCCTTGCTGATGCTCGGCATCCTGGTCTTCACGATCATGATCGGCTTTCCCGTGGCCTTCACGCTGATGGCGCTCGGCGTCGGCTTCGGCTACTACGCGTACTTCCGCCCCGGCGTTGATTTCTTCGACAACCGCGTGTTCTTCCTGCTGACGCAGAACACTTTCACGGTGCTGAACAACGACGCGCTGGTGTCGATACCGCTATTCCTGCTGATGGGTTATCTGGTCGAGCGGGCCAACATCCTCGACAACCTGTTCAAGAGCCTGCAGGTCGCGTTGCGCGGCATTCCCGCCTCGCTGGCCGTGGCCACGCTGGCTACCTGCGCGCTGTTTGCCACCGCCACCGGCATCGTCGGTGCAGTGGTCACGCTGATGGGCATGCTGGCGTTTCCGCAAATGCTCAAGGCCGGCTACGACAGCCGGCTGGCCGCCGGCGTCGTCTGCGCGGGCGGCTGTCTCGGCATCCTGATCCCGCCGTCGATCATGCTGATCGTCTACGGCGCAGTGGCCAGCATTTCGGTGGTCAAGCTCTACGCGGCGGCGATGGTGCCCGGCTTCCTGCTCGCCGGCATGTACATGATCTACGTCATCGCCGTCGGCATCATCAAGCCGCAGCTGGCGCCGCCCTTGCCCAAGGACGAGGGCCGGGTCAGCACCGGCGAAGTTTTCGCGATGCTGGCCAAGTCGTTTTTCCCGCTCGCCCTGCTGATCCTGTCGGTTCTTGGCGCGATCCTGTTCGGACTGGCCACGCCGACCGAAGCGGCCGCCGTCGGCGCCTTCGGCGCCGGGGTGCTGGCAGTGGCCTACCGCACCTTCACCTGGCAGGGGCTGCGCGAGTCGATGTTTCTCACCGCGCGCACCTCGGCGATGGTGTGCTGGCTGTTCGTCGGCTCGGCGACGTTCGCGTCGGTGTTCGCCTACCTCGGCGGCAACGTGATGATCAAGCAGTTCGTGCTGGGTATGGACCTGAACCCGATCACGTTCCTGCTGTTGTCGCAGGCGATCATCTTCGTGCTCGGCTGGCCGCTCGAATGGACCGAGATCATCATCATCTTCGTGCCCATTTTCCTGCCGATGCTGGCTCACTTCGGCATCGACCCGATGGTCTTCGGCGTCCTGGTGGCGATCAACCTGCAGACTGCGTTCCTGTCGCCGCCGATGGCGATGGCCGCCTATTACCTGAAGGGCGTCAGCCCGCCGAACGTGCTGCTGACACAGATCTTCAGCGGCTGCATGCCGTTCGTCTACATCGTGCTGATCACGATGGTCATCATGTATGTGTTTCCGCAGACCACGTTGTGGCTGCCTGGCGTGCTGTACGGCTAGCGATCCGCTCAGGCCGCAGACCGCAGTGTGCTGAAGGAAACGAGGCGAGGAGAAAAAGCCCATGCCCACCAAGATCGTCGCCGCGCTGATCGCCGTTGCGCTGATGCTGGTTTATCTCGGCCCGATGGTGCTCAAGATGAAAGACGCCGCCCTGACGAGCGTGATCGTGATCGGTATCGTCATCATGCTGGTCGATCTCTGGCACTCGTTGCGCAAACCGGAAGACTGAGGCCGGAAGTTGGCTGTGCGGCGGCGAAGCCGCCGATCAACAAGCGAGGGCTGAGGCATTGACGTCCGGCCGGCTGCGCCTATTGATGCGTTTGGGTTGGACCGAAATTGTTTCGGCAACCGCCTGCAGAAGGCTCACGCCTTCCACGCCTCGACGATCTGATCGAGGCCGTCACGATAATCCGGGGATGCCGGTTTCCATCCCGGCACGCGCGGCGACGGCGCCCGCGCCGGCATCGCCAGCGCCACCTGTTGCATGTGCTCTTCTCGCACCAGAAGCTTGATGACCGGCCTCGCGATCAATGGAACATGCAGCGGAAACCGCTTGCCCATCCTGCGGGCGAAATCGTCCATGAACTGCATGAACGAAACAGGTTTGCCGCTGGTCGCGTAAAGGATCTTCCCGGCATTGCGCAGGCGCGCGGCCGTGAGCAACGCGCTGACCGCATCGTGCTGGTGCAGGTGATACTGCAGCGCTTTGCGCGGACCCGCCCAGTACGGCCGACCAATGCGAAATGCCGCGCGGTAGGCGCGCAGATCGCGGGAATCGGGACCGTACAGGTAACCGAGGCGCACCACACAAGCGGGCACCGGTCCCGACAGAACAAGACGCTCGCACTCCAGGATCGTCTCGGCAATGGAGCGCAACGGGTCGGTCTGCGGACGACCGAGCACAAATGCGAAGCTGGCGTGCACGAGCATGTCCGCATCAGCGCGCATCGCGCGCCGCGCTCCAGCCATTGCCACACGCGCAAACCCCTTCCACGCATGTCCGTCGTGCAGCAGCGTGTTTGCATGCTGTCCGGCGACATTGATGTGCACCTTGCCGGCGGCACGTCGCCTGGACAGAAGGCGGCCAAGCTCGGAACGCGCGCCGGTGATCGATACCGTCGCCGCCCCGGGCGCATGCGCTTCGGCCGCTCTGGCTCGATCGGCTCTGGCGACGGGCCGCGAATTCTTCATCGCGCAATCATGCCGTGCCGCGGCGTTCGCGACCAGCTGCGTTCGGCAACGGCAAGCGGCCGGAAGGCGCCCCGCTGCGCGCTTGAAGCCTGCCGGCCGCCAGCCTTCCTCGCACCAATCTTGAGCAATCAATCCTTTTGCGCCGACTGATTGACCACGGCCAGGATCTTCGACCTCAACGACCCGCAGAACTCTTCCGCCAGCAGCGAGCGTGGCTTGTACCTCGGCGTCAGGATGGCAAACGGGTAGGCGATCGCCGGCCGGATCGGTCGGAACACGATCGAGCCCTGGTCGCCGCGATAGATGCGGTAGCTGGCGGCGCTGATCGGATCGCAGATGCAAAACGCG
>JBFINI010000132.1:0-8011 GCA_041611275.1 Burkholderiaceae bacterium | reverse complement strand
TTGAACAGCAGCCAGCCGATCAACGTGATCAGCGCCACGCCGACGCCTGACCAGATGGCATAGGCGATGCCGACCGGAATCACTTTCAGTGCCAGCGACAGGAAATAGAAGGCGACGCCATAGCCGACCACCACGACCAGCGACGGCAACGGCCGCGAGAAGCCTTCGGCCGCCTTCAGCGCCGAGGTGCCGATCACTTCGGCGACGATGGCGATGGCCAGGAAGAAATACGACATCTCAAGTGATGCTCAGCAGCAGGACGAGTTTTGCGGCGGCACCGCTCAGAACGGCCCGGTTTCCAGCAAGCGCTCGATTTGCGGCAGCCGGTCGTGGCCCCAGAACATCTCGCCGTCGATGAAGATCGTCGGTGCGCCGAACACGCCGCGGGCGATCGACTCGTCGACCAATGCCTTGAGCTTGTCCTTGATTGACTGCTCCTGGACGCCACGCGCGATCTGCACCGGGTCGGCACCGGCCTCGGTGGCCAGCGCGGCCAGCACGACGGGATCGTTCAGATTGCGATCGTGCGCGAAGTAACCGCGAAAGGCGGCGTGAAAGAAACGCGCCGCCATGGCCGCGTCGTGCGCCTGCAGCCACAGCAGCACGCGGGCGGCGTTGACGGTGGGGATCGGAAACACGCTCGGCGGCTTGTACGGCACACCGGCAAAACGCGCGCAGCGGGCGAAATCGTGCGTGAAGTATTTCGCCTTGGCCGGCGCCAGTTCGGTCAGCGGTGCGCCGCCGGTGGTCTTGAAGATGGCGCCGAGCAGCGTTGGCTTGAGGTCCACCGTGCGGCCGTGGCGGGCGGCGATCTCCTCGATCTTCTCGCTGGCGAGATACGAATACGGCGAAGAGAAATCGAACCAGAATTCGATCGGTGCGGGCATCGCGTGCTCCGGTGCAAACGGGTTCCAGCGCGGATTCTGCCTCAGCCGGCTGGGGGTCCGTGATTTACGATCAGCGCCGCCGTCGCCGGGAGGGCACCGATGTTCTGGATCGTCAGCGGGGTGATCGCCGTGGCCGTCTTCTACGGCGTGTGGATATTCAATCGCCTGATCGCCGATCGCAACCAGGTCGCGCAGGGATTTGCCGACATCGACGTGCAGCTGAAGCGACGCGCCGATCTGGTGCCGCAGCTGGTCGAGGCAGTGCGCGGCTACGCGGCGTATGAACGGGCCACGCTGGAGGCAGTCACCGCATTGCGCGCGCAGGCGCAGCTCGCCGCCGAACACGATCGGCCGCGCGGCTCGCACGCCGAGCGGTTGGCCGCCGAGGCACAGCTCGGCAGCGCGCTGGGCCGTCTGCTGCTGCTGCAGGAGAGTTACCCGCAGCTGAAGGCCGACGCGAATTTCCGCGACCTGGCGGCGAAGCTGGTCGAGGTCGAGGATCACCTGCAATACGCGCGGCGCTTTTATAACGGCGCGGTCAAGCAGTACGTGACCCGCTTGCAGCGCTTTCCGGACCTGATCGTCGCGCGACTGTTCGCGTTCCGGCCGGCGGCGTTCTTCGAAACCGACGATCGCGCATCGGTGCCGGTGCAGTTATGAAACGTGCGCTTGCCTGGCTCGTGCTGCTGTTCGCGGCCGCGACGGCGTTCGCGCAGGAACGGATCGTCGACTTCGCCAGCGGTATCGTCATCCATGCCGACGGTGCGCTGACGGTGACCGAGACGATCGCCGTGCAGGCTGAAGGCCAGTCGATCCGGCGCGGCATCCTGCGCGATTTTCCGACCGAGTATCGCGATCGCGCCGGCAACAAGGTACGCGTGCCGTTCGATGTCGTCGATGTCCGCCGCAACGGCACCGCCGAGAACTTCGCCACCGAAAGCCTCGACAACGGCGTGCGCATCCGCATCGGCCACAAGGAGGTCATGCTGCCGCGCGGGCGGCACGTTTACACGATCACCTATCGCACCGCGCGCCAGCTCGGCTTTTTCGATACGCATGACGAGCTGTACTGGAACGTCACCGGCAACGGCTGGACCTTTGCCATCGACCGGGCTCGTGCGCGCGTGACGCTGCCGCGTGCGGTACCGGCGGCGCAGCTGAAGGCGGAGGGCTACACCGGGCCGCAGGGCGCGCGAGGCACTGCCTACACGGCGCAGGTGTTCGACGGCGGCGGCGAATTCGAGACCACGCGGCGGCTGGCGCCGCGTGAGGGGCTGACGATCGTGCTGAGCTTCCCGAAGGGAGTGGTCAGCGCGCCGTCGGCGCTGGCCCGTACCCGCTGGTTCCTGCGCGATAACGTCGGCGCCGGCGTGGCACTCGGCGGACTGCTGCTGGTATGCGGATTCCTTTACCGGCGATGGGACAAGATCGGCCGCGACCCGAAACCGGGGCCGATCTTTCCGCGTTACGAACCCCCTGAGAGATTGACTCCGGCGGCGGCGCGTTTCGTCGATCGCATGCGTGCCGACAGCCGCTGTTTCGCCGCGGCGCTGCTCGGCCTCGGCGCGCGTGGCTACCTGAAGATCGACCAGCACAAGGACGACTTCACGCTGACCCGCACCGGGCGCGACGTCGCCTTCGGCCCCGGCGAGCAGGACATGGTCGGCCGCCTGTTCGCCGGCAGCCGCGAGGTGACGATCGAGAAGAAATACGACGCCTCGGTGCATGCCGCGCAGAAGGTCCTGAACGGAGCGCTCGAGCGCGAATACGCAGGCGTGCTGTTCCGGCGCAACCGCGTGCCGCTGGTGCTGGCCATGGCCGCGGCGGTCGCCACTGTCGGCGGCGCGATCGCGCTCGAGGCGGCGCTGTCGGTGGTCATTGGCACGGCCGTGCTGCTCGCCGGCGCGCTGCTCGCGGCGGCCTATCTGCTGCCCGCCTACAGCGTGCAGGGCCGCAGGCTCAAGGACGAGCTCGAGGGCCTGCGGCTTTACCTCGGCGTGGCCGAGGGTGACAACCTGGCGAAGCTGCAGACGCCGCGGGTGACGCCGGAGGAATTCGCGCGGCAACTGCCGTACGCGCTGGCGCTCAATGTCGAAAAGACCTGGGCCGATCGATTTGCGACGCTTCTGGGCACCGCCGCGGTGGCGCAGGCGGTGTCGGGCTATTACAGTGGCACCGATTTCAACGTCGATTCGGTGAGCAGCATCAGCGCGCTGAGCGACGGGCTCGATGCGATGGGCTCGACGGTCAGCGCCGCGGCCACTGCGCCCGGGTCGAGCTCGGGCTCCGGCGGCGGTGGATCGAGTGGTGGCGGCGGCGGCGGCGGCGGCGGCTCGGGCTGGTAAAGCGGCCGGGCCTTACGTCGCCATCGTGCCGTAGAACACGCGCGTGACGTAGTCCATCGTTACCTGGCTGTCGCGCTGCGCGGCATCGAACAGTCCGCGCAGCCGCTCGAGCATCGGCGGGTAATTCGGGTGGTCCGCTTTTGGCACGTAGGAGGCCGAGTTCAGCCGCGCCACCAGCGTCGGATAGTCGAGCACGGTCGGATTCGGGAAACTCGCCACGCGGAAATCGCGATGGCCGAAGAAAGCAGCGACCGAATCCTCGTGCGCGTGGCGGTGCTTGATCTCCGTGTAGCCGATGCCGAAGTCGAGCAGCAACTGCTCGTAGCCTTCGGCAAAGGCGCTGCCGCTGCTGACGCGGTCGTTCCAGATCAGCGCCGCGTGCGGCGGCCGCCTCAGTATGCGCAGCGCCTCGGCGCGCGCCGGCGCGATGTCGAACCAGTGAAACGCCTGCGCGGCGATCAGCAGGTTGACGCTCGCCTCGGCGAGCGTGGTCGCTTCGGCCGTGCCGGCCCGGCTGCGAAAGCGCTCGAACCTGGCGAGTTGTTGGTCGCCGGCCACGCGCATCGCCTCGTTGGGCTCGACCCCGATCACGGTGAGCCCGGCGCGTAGGAACGGCTCGCACGACAGTCCGGTGCCGCTGCCGATGTCGGCGACCACCGTCGTCGACGGCAGTTTCAGTTCGCCGATCAGCGTCGTGGCGATTTCGTCCGGATAGCCAGGCCGCGCCGCCGCGTAGTCGCCGGCGCGGTCGGAAAAGCGTTCGGTGGAGTCGGCGGCAGGAGGCATGACGGTCGGCAATCAAGTTGGCGCATGAATCAATTTTCGAATCCACGCCGCAGTTCGTCATCGTAGCGGCCAACGCGCGCTGCTTCGCGTGAGCAACTGGCTAAGATGCACTCCCAGATGAAATCCTCAGTCGCGTCAGAAATCCTGCGCGTCCTGTCGGATCGCGGCGTTGGACATGTCTTTCTCGTCCCGGGAGCGCAGGTCGATCCGTTCTTCGCGGCGTTGTGTGATTCGGAGCGGCCGCGCCCCGTGATCGCCAATCACGAACTCGGCTCCGGCTACATGGCCGACGGCTATGCGCGCGCCGGTGGCACGCCGGGCGTGGCCTTGTCCATCGGCGGGCCGGGCGCGGCCAATCTTCTTGGCGCCGCAGTGACGGCCCGCGCCGACGGTTCGCCCGTTCTGTTCATCACCGGCAATATTCCTGCATCGATGCAGGGCTGCGGCGAATTCCAGGACGGCGGGCCGCAAGGCGCCAACGATGCGGGCATCTACCAGGCAGCCACGGCGGCATCCTTCGTCTGTGCGGCCCCGGAACGCTGGCGGGCCGCATTGGCCGATGCCGAGCGGGTGCTGGCCGCAGGCATGCCGGCGCATCTGAGCCTGCCTGTCGATGTGCAGCGTGCCCAGGCGGGAGACGCCGGCGAATCGATTCTGTTCCGCCAGCAGCCCGACGGCGGCTTGCCGCAGGATCTGCTGGCGCGCGGGCGTCCGTTGCTGCTGGTCGGTGCCGGCGCGCTCAATGATCGGCTCGACTGCAGCCTGCTCAAGCGCATTGCCTTGGAGTTCCGGGTGCCGCTGGTCACCGACCTGGCCGCGCGGGGTCTTGTGCCGGAAACGTGCCGCGAAGCGCTCGGCCATGTCGGATTCATGCCGCACCCCCGCGCGCAGGCCGCACTTGGCGCCGACCCGGCGCTAACTGCCGACCGGGTCGTGACGATGGGCTTCAGCCGCGCGCGGCTGGGCAGATTCGTGCCGGGTCGTATGGCGGTCATTGAAACGACGCCGGCGGCATTTGCAGCATGGGCGCTGACGCGTCCGGCGCGAACCGACGCTGAGACGCTGCGCAGGCGCGAGGCATGGTTGTCGGCGTTATCCGCCATCGCGCGCCAGCCAGCCGCAGCCAACGCCGAGCGGGGCACCATCGCGCTGGTTGCACTGGTGGATTGCGCCAGCACCAGCCTGCCGCCCGACACGCTTTTCGTCATCGACGCCGGACAGATTCGCCGCGTGGCGGCCAGCCGTCTCGTCATCAGCGCCTCGCGCAGCCTGCTCATTGCGCAGAACACGGCGCCGATGGGCTGGGGCCTGTGCGCGGCAATCGGCGCCAAGCTGGCACGTCCCCATCGCCCGGTGGTGGCTATGGTCGGCGACGGCGCTATGCGCATGCACGGCATCGAACTGGCGACCGCCGTCCGCTACCGGTTGCCCATCGTATTCGTGGTTTGCGACAACCAGGGCTATGGCAGCATCGCCGCGCGCATGCGCAGCGAGAAGCTGCTGGCGCTCACCCGTCTGCCGGGCATCGATTGGTGCGACTACGCCCGCGCTCTCGGCATGCCGGCGCAGCGCGTCGAGGAAATCGGGCCGTTGCGCGACGCCTTCTCGCAAGCACGGCACCTGGACGGTCCGCTGCTGCTGTCCGTTCCGGTTCCCCTGGTCGATGCGGAAGCCTATCGGGAAGCCAGCGGCATCGGCTGGGTAGCTGCGGCTCACGAGGCCTGATCGCCATGGCGAAGACGGTGCTCCTGCTCAGCGTCGGCAGCCTGGTCGGCCAGACGGTTCTCGATTGCCTCGACGGCAGGCGATCAGGCCTTCGCCTGGTCGGCATGAACAGCCTTGCAGCAGCGGCAGGCAATTTCCGCTGCGAACGCACCTATCTTGCACCGCCCGCCACCGAGAACGCGGCCTATCGCCAGCGGCTGCTCGATGTTTTCGAGCAAGAGAAAGCTGACCTTGTGATTCCCGGCCGCGACGACGACGTTCTCATGCTTGCGGAGATCGCGCAATCATGGCCGCAGTGGTCCGGACGGTTGCTGGTCGGCTCGACCGAAGCGGCGCGCATCATGGACGACAAGATCGAAAGCGCGCGCTTTGCCGCCGCGCACGATCTTCCTTTCGCCGACACCGTCTGCAGCGACGAAGACGGCGCAGCGCAAGCGGCGGACCAGCTGCTGGCCGCGAGCGGTTTTCCGCTGATCGCCAAGCCCCGCAACGGCAATGGTTCCCGAGGCATCTTCGTCCTGCTCGATCGGAGTCACCTTGCCCACGCCCTGGCGCATCCGGGGATGGCGATTCAGCCCTACTACGATCCGCCGGACACGCTCGCGCCCGAGATCACCGGCGGCATTCCGTTCTTCTGGGCGGTCGAGGAGGCGCGACTGCATGGCGTGCAGACGCTGATCGGCCGGGACGGCCGGGTCGGGCCGGCCTGTGCCTTCGTATCGACGATGGTTTCCGGCCGCTGCGAACAACTGCTTCGCAGCGATGAGCCGGCCGTTCTCGCAATTGCCCGTGCGTACGCGCAGCAGATCGCCGCAATCGGCTGGCGCGGACCGTTCAATCTGCAACTGAAGCGCGCCGGCGATGGCTTCCGTGCCATCGAGATGAACGGCCGCTTCTCCGGCGGCACCTCGGCCCGGCTGCACCTCGGATTCGACGAGGTGGGGCTGACGCTGAACGACTGTCTAGGCGCAGGCACCGTACCGCCCGTGCACGGCGCGTCACCGAGTGTCGACGTGGTGTCGCGCAGGTTCTGCGACTTCCCCCTGCCGGCCGTGGCCGTGCGCGAACTGCAGACGCAAGGGGTGTGGACTCGCCAGGCCTGATCAGTCTGCGGCAGCCGGCCGGCCGTGAAGATGCGCCCGGACCAGGTGACGCAATGCCTCGGGCAAGGCAGTGGGCCGCCAGCCGGGGAAGTCCCGCTGCAATTTTTCCGTCAAGGCCAATGCGCCCGGCACGGGTGTCCACGGCAGCTGCACCCGTTCGCAGGCGACGTCCTCGTCGGCCAACACTTTGTGCAGCACCTCCAGCATGTGCCCGACGCTGACGATTTCTCCGGCCACGTTGTAGATCTGTCGACTGCGCCACTCGCCGGCGCAGGCACGCAGCACCACCTGCACGACGTCGTCGATGAACACCGTGTCGATGTCCTGCGCGCCGCCGTACTGCTCGATGCGGCCCTGTTGCAGTGCCCGCGCCACCACCACATTCAGGAAGGCGTTGCCGCAGTTGCCGTCCGCGCCGGGGCCGAAGACCCCGGAGGGGCGCAGTACCAGCCAATCGGCCGCGCTGGCCGCAAGCACCGCCTCAGCCGCCGCCGTGTTCCTGCCGTACTCCGAGACCGGGTCTGTCGGAGCCGACTCGTCGAAGCGAGGCACCGGCAATTGCTTTCCATACACCGCCGTGGAGGAGACAAACAGCACGCGCGCGGTCGGCTTCGTCAGTGCGGCCAGCAGTGCCCGCATACCATCGACATTGACGCGCGCCATGCCTGCTTCGTCTTCCCAGCCCCGCCGCCGCCGGTGCAGCGTTCCGCCGCCGGCCGCCGCAACGTGCAACAGGATGTCGGCGTCGATCGAGCGCGGCTCGACATCCGGCAGGCGATAGGTGGCCAACTCGACGCCATGCCCTGCGGACATGAGGTGCTCGCGCAGTGTGGCGCCGAGATAGCCGCTTGCCCCCGTCAAATGAATGCGCGCCATGCGCTGCGCTCCCTGTTATCGGAACGGACGTCCGTCACTGCGCCCCATCCTGCGTATTACCCGCCGTTTCGCAGCGACTGACGTTGCCGGGCTCGGCTCGAAGAACGTTCGATGGAGTCGGCGGCGGGTCGCATTAGTGCCGTGAGTTGATTCGGCGAAGAGCGCGGCGCCACGGTTCGTTATCGTAGTGGCCCGCACCCGCGCGCTGTGCCTGCAGACCAACCCCATGCCCCGCCGCTTCGCGGCCAACCCTGGAGGGCCGACCGAGGCGCCGGTGTTCGCGGCCGAC
>JBFINI010000131.1:0-8026 GCA_041611275.1 Burkholderiaceae bacterium | reverse complement strand
GATCCGGATCATGCCTTCCTTCATGCCGCCCCACAGGCTGCCGGCCTTCCAGCTGCCGTCGAGCACGCTGCGCGCCACCTTTGTGTAGTAATCGCCCCAATGGTGGGTCACCGCCGCCAGTTGCGCCTTCGGGCCGAAGCGGGCCATGTCGGAGTGATAGGCGATCGCCATCCTGCTCTTTTCCTCGGCGGCAGCGACTACCGCACTGGAGTCGGTGTGATGGGTGAGAACATCGGCACCCTGCCCGATCAGTGCGTTGGCGGCATCGCGCTCCTTGCCCGGGTCGTACCAGGAATTGACCCAGATCACGCGCACCTGCGTCTTCGGATTGACGCTGCGCGCGCCAAGCGTGAACGCATTGATTCCCTGCAGCACCTCGGGACTTGGAAACGCCGCCACGTACCCAAGCGTGTTCGACGTCGTCATCCGCCCGGCAACGATCCCGGCCAGATAGCGACCCTCGTAGAAGCGGATGTTGTAGGTGCCGACGTTGGGCGCTGTCTTGTAGCCGGTCGCGTGTTCGAACTTAACCTCGGGAAATTCCGCCGCGACCTTGATCGTCGGGTTCATGAAGCCGAACGAGGTGGTGAAGATCAGCGTGTGCCCCTGCGTGGCCAGGTCACGGATCACCCGTTCGGCATCGGCGCCTTCGGGCACCTTCTCGACGAAGGTGCTCGTCACTTTATCGCCGAGCGCCTGCTGCATCTGCTCGCGGCCGCGGTTGTGCTGCGTGGTCCAGCCGGCATCGCCGATCGGACTGACGTAGACAAAGCCCACCTTCAGCGGCTCGGCTTTCTTCGCGGTCTCAGCCTTCACCTCGGGCTTGGTGGCGACCTTCGGCGGCACTTCCTGGCGCCCGCACGCGGTCGCCAGCGCCGCAACGGCAAGCATGATTGTCCAACGCAACACACGCATCTGCGGCCTCCGCGAAAGCGCGCGATTCTACGCGAGCACTCGTTGCGACTCCGCGTCGCGCGTTGTGCTGATGCCGTCCTACGCGTTCGGATTGAACGGCTTGCCGAGCGAGGCTGGCATGTTCAAACGGACGAAACCCGGGTTGCGCGCGATCAGCGCCAGCACGACGATCGTCGCCACATACGGCGCCATCGACATCAGCTGCGACGGCGCCTGCACGCCGAGGCCCTGCAGATAAAGCTGCAGCATCGTCACACCGCCGAACAGATAAGCGCCGACCAGCACGCGCGCCGGGCGCCAGGTCGCGAACACCACCAGCGCCAGTGCGATCCAGCCGCGCCCGGCGGTCATGTTCTCCGCCCACAGCGGCGTGTACACGGTCGACAGATAAGCACCGGCCAGCCCGGCGCAGGCGCCGCCGAACAGCAACGCCGCCAGGCGCACGCCACGCACCGAAATGCCGAGCGCGTGCGCCGATTCTGGCGACTCGCCCACCGCGCGCAGCACCAGTCCCATGCGAGTGCGAAACAGCAGCCAGGCCACGGCGAGCACCAGCAGCAGCGACAGGTAGACCAGCGGGTGATGAGCGAACAGCGCCGGGCCGACGAAGGGAAGCTCGCGCAGCGCGGCGATGCCGTCGCCGCCGCGTGCCGGCAGGCTTTGCCCCGAGTAGGGCAGGCCGATGAACGCCGAAACGCCTGCTCCGAACAGCGCAATCGCCAAGCCGGTCGCGTACTGGTTGGCGTGCAGCAGCAGCGCAAAGAATGCGAACACGCCCGCCAGCAAAGCGCCGGCCAGCGCACCGGCAGCGAAGGCCAGCAGATAGCTGCCGCTGTCGTGCGCCACCGCGAAGGCGACGATCGCCGCCAGCAGCATCATGCCTTCAATTCCGAGATTGACCACACCGGTACGCTCATGCACGACGATGCCGATCGCGGCCAGCAGCAGCGGCGTGCCGGCGGCCACGCTGGCGGCGAGCAGGGGCGCAATTGCGTCCATCAACTGGCCACCGCCGTGCGCAGGCGCACCCGGTTGACGATCAGCGTATCGGCGCCGAGCAGGAACAGCAACAGCAGCCCCTGATACACGCCGGTCAGCGACGACGGCAGGCCAAGGCGCGACTGCGACAGTTCGCCGCCGATGTAGATCAGCGCCATCACGAACGACGCGCCGAGGATGCCGAGCGGATGCAGGCGGCCGACAAAGGCAACGATGATCGCCGCGAAGCCGTAACCAGGCGACACCGACGATGTCAGCTGCCCGATCGGTCCGGCGACCTCGGCGCCGCCGGCCACACCGGCCAATGCGCCCGAAGCAAGCAGACTGCTCCACAGCACGCGTCGCGACGAAAAGCCGGCATAGCGCGCCGCACGCGGTGCCAGTCCGGCCACCCGCAACTGAAAACCGATGACGCTGCGCGCCATTACCAGCCAGGCCGCCGCGGCCGCCGCCAGTGCCAGCAGAAAACCCAGATGCAGGCGCGTGCCGGCGAGCAGGATCGGCATCCGGCCACTGCTGTCGATCAGCGGGCTTTGCGGGAAGCCGAAGCCGGCCGGATCTTTTAGTGGCCCATGCACCAGATAGCTGAGCAGCAGTTGCGCGACATAGACCAGCATCAGGCTGACCAAAATCTCGTTGGCGTGAAAGCGGTCGCGCAGCAACGCCGTGATCGATGCCCAGGTCATGCCGCCGACGGCCGCGGCGACGATGACCGCAGCAACGATCCAGCCGCCGGTGGCGGCGCCCGCCGTCAAGGCGACGCTGCCGCCGGCGATCGCACCGACGATCAACTGGCCCTCGGCGCCGATGTTCCAGACGTTGGCACGAAAGCACAGTGCCAACCCGACCGCACACAGTGCCAGCGGTGTGGCTTTCAGCAGCACTTCGGCCACCCCGCGCT
This sequence comes from Burkholderiaceae bacterium, assembly GCA_041611275.1. Lineage (GTDB taxonomy): Bacteria > Pseudomonadota > Gammaproteobacteria > Burkholderiales > Burkholderiaceae_F > JADJWR01. The sequence continues at coordinate 5,211 of JBFINI010000131.1, read as the reverse complement.
TTGTTGACAGTGGCTCGACGAAGAACATGCCGACCGCCTGCCATGGCGACTTCCCGAGCAGGCTGAACAGCAGCATGCCGCAGGCGACGGTCAGCACAAGGGCCAGAAACGGCGAGCCCCAGCGCCATAGCGGCGACGGCACGCCGCGCGGTACTAGTGCGATCGGCAGCCGTACCACGCGTGTCAAGCCGCCGCCGGCGGCCAGCGGCCTGCCATCCAGCGACCGAGTTCGTCGACCGACACCCGCTGCGCCGGCACCGCAGGCGACAGTCGCTGCGCAGCCATCACCATGATGCGGTCGGCAAGTTCGAACAGTTCATCGATTTCCTCGGAAACGACGAGGATCGCGCAGCCTCGCTCACGCAGCGCGATCAGCGCGTTGCGAATTGCTGCGGCCGCACCCACATCGACGCCCCAGGTCGGCTGGTGGACGAGCAGCACCCGAGGCGCGGCCAGCACCTCGCGGCCGACCAGGAACTTCTGCAGATTGCCGCCGGACAAAGCGCTGGCAGGCGTGTGCGGACCGCGACAGCGCACGTCGAAACGCTGCACCACGTCCGCGGCGTAAGCAGCCGCCTCAGCGCGTCGCACGAAACCCGAGCGCTGCAGACGGTCGACGGTCAGCAGCGCATTCTCGGCCAGCGACAGCTCGGGTACCGCACCGTGCCGCAGCCGCTCCTCGGGCACGTAGCGCAGCCCATGCTGGCGCCGGGCGCGTGGGCCAAGCGCGCCGATCGGTACGCCGTCGAGCCGGATCGTCGCCGCAGCCGACAAGCGCTCGCCGCCGAGCAACGCCATCAGCGCGTTCTGGCCGTTGCCTGAGATACCGGCAATGCCGACGATCTCGCCTGCCGACAGCGTGAACGACAAGATCTCAGCCCCCTCGGCGAGCGCCAGACCGTCGACGACCAGCCGCGCCGGTCCCGCGGGCGACTGGTGCGCAGCCACCTGCGGCGGCCGTCCGCCGATCATCAGCTGCGCCAGTGACTGCTCCGATTCTTCGCGCGGATCGACGACCGCGACGACTCGACCGGCACGCATCACTGTGCAGTGCTGGGCGAGACGGCGGATCTCATCGAGCTTGTGGCTGATGAAAAGCACGCTGACGCCCTCGCGGGCCAGCTGGCGCAGGGTCGCGAACAGCGCATCGGCCGCCTGCGGCGTCAGCACCGACGTCGGCTCGTCGAGGATCAGCAGCCGCGGCTGCGCGAGCAGCGCGCGCAGGATTTCGACACGCTGTCGCTCGCCCATCGACAGGTCGTGCACATGCCTGCTCGGATCGAGCCGCAAGCCATAGCGCTCGCCCGCCGCCTCGATCGCCGCACTCAGTGATCGGCGTGAGACCCGCTGATCCAGACCGAGGGCGATGTTCTCCGCCACGGTCAGGCTCTCGAACAGCGAGAAGTGCTGGTAGACCATCGTGATGCCGAGCGCGCGCGCGACATTGGGACTGGCGATCGCCACCGGCTTGCCGTCGAATTCGATGCTGCCCGAATCCGGCGCGACGGCGCCGGCGATGACCTTCACCAGCGTGCTCTTGCCAGCGCCGTTTTCGCCAAGGATTGCGTGGATTTCACCGGCACCGACTACGAGCGAGACGTCGTCGTTGGCGAGGACGCCCGGATAACGCTTGCTGATGTGGCGCAGCGCCAGGCGCGGAGGATTCGAATTCATCAGCGCCGCGCGGCCAGGGAGTTATTCGAGCGAGGCTCTCGAAGGGTTGGCGGAGGCGGTGAGATTCGAACTCACGAAGGGTTGCCCCTTGCCGGTTTTCAAGACCGGTGCCTTAAACCGCTCGGCCACACCTCCGGAGCCGCGAGCATAAACGCTTGCCGGTCATGATTCCGCCCGCGCAGTGCAATGCGCCCTCGGTAGCGTCCTTCACTGAGGCCGCTCGGCCCTACTTGCCCTGCACCTTGCGCATCGCGTTGTCGATGGCGTCGGCAAGATACGCACCGTAGAAGTCAGACACGCCGATGCCGATCATCGGTTCACCCAGCGGTTTCAGGTCGGCGTCGACCAGGACGACGTGCGGCACCATGCGCACGCCATGGGCGTTGGCGAAGTCATACTCGGAGGTCATACGGCCGTCGCGCCCGATGAAAGTCCGACGCGACGAGATCTCGACCTCGCGGATCAACGGTCCGCGGTCGACATCGAGCGCGCGCGGCGCGAGATGAGTACGGCGCACTTCGAGGCAGAACGGACAGCTGGGAATACTGAAGAACAGCAGCAATGGACGTTGCTGCTTCCTGGCCTGCGCGGTGATCGCGCGCAGGTCATCGATCCGCGTCAGCGGTTCATGACCCTCGCGGCGAGTCTGCGCCTGCGCGACACCGCCCAGGGTCTTGCACACGGCCAGCGCCGTAAGCAAGGCGAGCAGCGCGCGCCGCGGATTGCCGATCCGGAAGGAGTGGCTGTCCACTCGACCATCATGCCAGACCGGGATTGCCCTTCATGCCCTTGATGGCCGGCAGGTTCAGCTTCAGCGGCTTGATTACCTTCTGGTCGCGGAGATACTTGGCCACCACGTCCCAGATCGGCTCGCCCTGCACGTTTTCCTGCACTGAGGCCCAGCCGGCGACCTTGTAGGTCTTCTTCGGCTCGATCGGCTTGCCACCGAGCATCATGTTGCTGATGCGCCCGCCCATGCCGGCTGCCGGATCGATCGTGTACTGCAGTCCGCCGACGCGGACCATGTCGCCGCCCTGCTGCAGGTAGGGATCGGGATTGAACAGGTTGTCGGCGACGTCCTCGAGGATCGTCTTGAGCATCTCGCCAGGAATGTCGGACAGCGTCGTCGCCGGATAGGTCAGCGCGGTCTGGTCGAGCACGTGCTCCATCAGGATCGGCTGGCCGGGCAGCAGTGACGTTCCCCAGCGGAAGCCCGGCGAGAAGGCGATCTCGGCGCCCCTCACCGCCATCAGCGCGTCGCAGATCAGCTGGTCGAAGGTGCCGTTGAAATTGCCGCGCCGGTAGAGCAGCCCTTCGTTGACCGCCAGCTTCTCGCCAAGCTTCGCCTCGTATGGCGCGCGCACCTTCTTGATGTAAGCGTCCATCTCGGCGTCGGCCGGCAGCAGGTTGGCAAACACCGGCAACAGCTTGTAACGGAAGTCGGCGATCCTGCCGCCCTTCACGTCGAAATCGAGCACGCCAAGGAACTTGCCGTTGCTGCCGGCGTTGGTGACCAGTGTCTGGCCGCCGGCGTTCTTGACGATCGATGGCGCCGGCACGCCGTCGTGCGTGTGCCCGCCCATGATCGCGTCGATTCCGCGCACGCGGTTGGCCATCTTCAGATCGACGTCCATGCCGTTGTGCGAAAGCACCACCACGACTTGCGCGCCCTTGCCGCGCGCCTCGTCGACCACCTTCTGCATTTCGTCGTCGCGGATGCCGAAGTTCCAATCAGCTACGAAGTGGCGCGGATTGGCGATCGGCGTGTACGGAAAGGCCTGGCCGATCACGGCGACCTTCACCCCGTTCATCTCCTTCATCGTGTAGGAGGGAAACACCGGGTCGCCGAAGTCCGCCGTCTTGATGTTCTGCGCGACGAAGTCGATCTTGCCTTTGAAGTCTTTGTCGACGATCTCCTGCACGCGCTTCATGCCATAGGTCATCTCCCAGTGCGCCGTCATCACGTCCACACTGAGCAGCTTGCAGGCATCGACCATGTCCTGCGCATTGGTCCATAGCGCCGTGCCCGAGCCCTGCCAGGTGTCGCCGCCGTCGAGCAGCAGCGCGCCGGGGCGACCGGCCTTCAGGCGCTTGACCAGTGTGGAAAGATGGGCAAAGCCGCCGACCTTGCCGTAGGTGCGCGCGGCTGCTTCGAAATCGATGAAGGTGAAGGCGTGCGCCTCGAGCGACTTCGGCGCGATCCCGAACTGCCGCAGCAGATGCTCGCCAACCAGATGCGGCGCCTTGCCTTCGGCATCGGCAACGCCAAGGTTGACGCTCGGCTCGCGAAAGTAGATCGGCAGCAGTTGCGCGTGGCAGTCGGTGAAATGCAGCAGGTGCACGTTGCCAAAGCGCGCCAATTCGTACATCTTCGCTGCCGCTCCCGGCTGCTGGGCCAGCGCCTCGCGCGAAGCGATCGGCATTCCGGCGGCCGCCGCCACCGCGAGCACTTGCATGAATTCGCGTCGATTCATCGACATGGCTAAAAGTCCTTGGCGCCCTAGCGCGCCGCAAAACGGGTCAGTGCGGCGATGTCTTCCGGGAACATCTCGCCGCTTTCGCGCATGACGACTCTTCCTGCAGAGTCGATCACATAGACCTCCGGCAGCGACCGCCGCTTGCCGAACCAGCGCTCGGTCTGCGGACTGTTCAGCGTCACCGCGAACGTGTAGCCGCGTTTGGCCATGTACTCGCGCACCGGGGGCTCGCTCTTGTCCAGCGTGAAGGTCAATACCCGCAGGCCGCCGTCGCTGCTAGCCTCGTGCAGCTTCTGAATATGCGGGTTTTGCTTCGTGCAGAACGGGCACCAGGTGGCCCACATCTGCACCACCACCGTCCGCCGTTGCAGGTCCGCAGCACGCAGCGTTTGACCGCCGACCAGCGTGATGTCGGTCCACTTCACGAGCCCATCGGCCGACTGAGCCCCAGCGCCCATTGGAAGCGCAAACAGGGGCAGTGCAGTCAGCAGGCGGCGACGGGAACCGAAGGTCGAAGTTGGTTTCATCGCGAAAACGCTGCCCGCGGCGGACACCAACGGGCAGCGTTCGGGTGAGATCGCTTGCGAAGGCCTACTTGTTGACTGGCGATTCCGGATCGAGCAGCAGCGCCATCACGTCCTTGATCTGCGCCTCGGTGAGAATTCCGGCATCGCCGAAGCGTGGCATCGTCGAGCAGGCGTTATACGAATGCGTGTTCCAGATCTTGGCCCACGTGTAGCGCTTGATGTCGTCGCCGTAGCCGCGCAGCTTGCCGTAGTTGTATAGCGAAGGACCGATGTTGCCGTACGAAATCTCCGCCTTCGACAACTGGTGGCAGGCATAGCAGTTGCCGCCGGCCGCATCGCCCTCCTTGTCGCTCCATTGCAGGCCGCGGCCGGTCTGCGCGATCTTCTCGCCTTCCTTGTGGTTGTCCATCCACTTGCCGTCGGTCGGGTATTTGACCGTCGCCAGTGCAGCTTTCTCGAGACGCGCGCGGACATCTTTTGGTGGGTCGTTGTTGGTCTCGGTGCAGACCCGCTGCAGTTCCGTCTGATTCAGG
>JBFINI010000130.1:0-8037 GCA_041611275.1 Burkholderiaceae bacterium | reverse complement strand
CGTTGTCACAGAGCCGCATGATCGGCGCACCGATTCGAATGCGAAACTAAGCGGGCGCGAGTTACTGGGGGGTTACCGGCAAGACTCGGCAATGCCGCGCCGCCGCGCGGCCGCCAGCAACGTCCGGTTGGTCGGATTGCGGTTGAGGTAGCTGTCGCGAAATTCGTCGGGCACCTGTTGGGCTGCCACATCCTGGATCCACCCGGCCGCGCGCATGAGCGCTTCGGTCGCTCGTTCTTGTTCGCCGGCCGCCTCATGGACTTCGACGGCGATTTGCCACAGCTCGGGCAGATACATGTCAGCCGGCTGAATCTCGGCGAACCGCGTCAACGCCTCGTGCAACGCAGTTGCGGCTGTGCAGGCATCGCCGCTGCGTAGCAGGTATCGAGCCCGCAGTGCGCATGCCTTCAACGCGATGCCGGCGAATTCGATCTCTTCGGCCATCTGTCGCACACGCTGGCAAAGGGCCACGGCGTCTTTGGCTGACAGGAACATGGTCACATCGAGCTGCACGAGCATCGACATGTAGGCATCGCCACGCGAGCCGACGATTGTTGCCGCCTCGCGCGTCAGCGCCTCGCCGCTTCGCCCGAGGAACCGTTCGATTCGACCCGCGAGCAAGGCGCGTCGCGCCCGCACCGAGTCAATCTTCGGCGTCGGGTACTGCAGGGCCTGCTGAGCGCGCGTGACCTGGCCCAGCTCGAGCAGGAACACGGCTTTGTGATTGGCGCCGACGGCGGCCCACAGCATCTGGCCGTCGCAGGCAAAGCACTCGGCCGCGGCATCGAGCGACGCGAGCGCGTCGCGATAACGGCCGAGCATGCCGCTTAACCAGCCGACGTACATGTCGATCGCGCCACTGGCCGGCCCGCTGGTCTGGCCGAGCCGCCCACGCAGCGCCCGCGACTGCCGCGCGTAATCGAGAGCGGCATCGAGCTGACCGAGATTGGCGCTGACCTGGGCCAGATTCGACGTCATGGTCGCCAGTTCGCTGAAGTCGGCAAGCTCGCGTGCGATGCTGATTCCCGTCTTCAGGGCGGCGGCCGTATCGCGCAAGCGGCGGCACGAGTTCAGCACATAGGCGTAATCGGCCCAGAACTTGCAGCGCTGTTCCAGACTGCCATCGCGTTCGACCTGCTCGCGAAACGGTTCGAGCAGCGGCAGTGCCTCGGCCGCGCGTTCTTCGCTCTGGGCCAGCGCGATGGCAAGCAGCCGCGCGGCTTCAAAGCGTGGCCACGGCGAATCGAGTGAGCCCGCCAGGTCATAAGCTGCGCGGGCGCTCTGCAAGCCGGTCGCAAAGTCGGCGGCAAGCAGTCGCGCGGTGGCCTGCGCATTGAGCGCGGCGACCCGCTGCGCGGCCGAACCAGCCTGCCGCAGCAGTGTTTCGATCACGGCGCTGGCGCGCTCCACGCCTCCGACCAGCAGCAGCGAGTCGATGCCTTCGCAGCGCGCCTCAAAAGCCCCGTCCGTCTCGCCGGCCCGGTCAAATGAATCGAAGGCGCGCAGCCAGTGTTCGACCTCCTCTTCGCGACTTGAAGCACGGCGCGCATGCCGCGCGGCGGCGACAAACGCACGCGCCGCCTTGCTCCAGTCTTCGGCCTCCGCCCAGTGCAGTGCGATGCGCGCCGGCGGTGCACCGCGGTGCTCGATGAAATTGGCAATCGAGCGGTGCAGCAGCCGGCCGATCGGTCGCGGTACGGAGCGCAACGTCGCCTCGAAGATCAGATCGTGCGCGAACGCATTGTCATGGATCACCTGTGCCAGTTCGAGCTCGCGCCACGGCTCGGCCAGATCGAGTGCATGGCGGCCAAGTACCTGCGCCGCCAACTCGGCGCTGAAATCGGGACCGGCGAGCGCCGCTACGCGCGCCAGCTTCAAGGCGTCGGCGGAAAGCTGCTCAAGCCGCGTTTCGATCAACTGGCCAATGTTTGCCGGCACGGGCAGCCGGGTCGGCGCCGGCGGACCTTCGGCGCAAGAAGCGAGCGTGGCCAGCGTCTCAAGCAGGAACAGCGGATTGCCGCCGGTGTGGCGGTGCAGCGGCGCTGCCCAAGTCGTCGCAGAAAATCCCGGCAGGGCAAGGGCCTGCAGCAGCTCGCGGGTGGCCTCGAGCGTCAGCGGAACCAGTTCGAGCCGCAGCAGCGCGTCGGCGGCAACATCGCGCATCCACGCGCCGACCGCTTCCGGCACTTCACTCGCGCGTACGCCGAACAGCCAGCGCACGCGGCCATCGGCGGCCAGCGGTAGCAGGGCTTCGAGCGAAGCGCCATCGGCAAACTGCAAATCGTCGAACAGCAGTGCCTTCAGGCCGCTGTCGGCCCAGGCGTCAAGCGCAGCCTGCAAGGCCTGGCGCAGTCGCAGCGGCTCGAGCCGCCCCGCAGCGGCAACGCCGAGCTCCGGCGCGATGCGCGCCAGTTCGTCGACCACCCAGCGCTCGGTCGGCGGCGGCAGTGCCGACAGGCAGGCACGCAGCGCTCGAGCCAGCGCCGCATTCGGCAGGCGGGAATCGCCCGGTCTGGCACCGGCGACGACGACACCAGCGCCCTGTGCGGCGGCGAAGTCGGTGAGCAACCGGGTCTTGCCGATGCCGGCATCGCCGGACACCAGAACGGTGCGCGACGCCGTCCACGCCTGCTGCAGTTGCTGCCATTCGGCATCGCGGCCAATCAGCCGCGGTGGCCGCAACACAGCCACCGGCCGCGGAGAAGGGGCCAAGGCCAGTGAAGCGCTGCGCTCGATCAGCGCCGCCAGCTCAGTGGTTTCGCGGCCGGGCTGGGCCTGCAAGTCTCGCTTCAGCCGCTCGCGGCAGCGATCGAATGCCGCCAGTGCCGCGGCGCGGTCGCCGCGCAGGTAGTGCAGTCGCATCAGCCGTCGATGCGCATGCTCCGCATCAGGCTGCTGGTCGACCAGTCGCTTTGCCAGTAGCAGCGCACGGGCGAGCTCCCCGGATTTTTCGCAGCGTGAGGCCGCTGCGGCCAGCGCCTCGGCGCATTGCGCCTGCCAGCGGCCACGCGCCGCCTGCACCCAGGCATCGAGTTCTTCGAGATCGTCGAAGCTCAGCGCGCCCAGCAACTCGCCGATCGCCGCCTCGGATTCGATCGAGGTCAGGGCGTCTTCAAGATCAACCGCAAACCCGTCGGCGAGCCGCACGACCGTGCCGGCTTCGATAAAACGCCGACCGGTCGCCTTGCGCAATCTGAAGATCCGCTGGCGCAGGTTGTTGGCGGCCTGCCGATCGTCGACCGCGGGCCAGAGCAGCGCCGCCAGCCGGGCGGCGGCAGTCGGCCCGTCGAGCGCCAGGACCGCCACCAGTGCGGCGTCCTTGCGTACCAGCGTGATTGCCTTGTCACCTGCGCGGATGCAGGGTGAACCCAACAGCTGCAGTCGAAGCGGCACCGGCGTCTGCACGTCCGATGCCAGCGGCAAGTCGATAGGGTCTGCCTTCAGCAACTCGTGCTCCATGCAGCCTGGCAGAAATCGATTGCGCAGCATGTGCGCTTGATACGCGCGCTGCGGTTACCGGCACGTTACCGCAAGGATGGCGACCGCAGTCAGCATGCAACGCGGCGGTGCCGTCAGGCGTTGCCGAGCCTGCGTTGGCGAGGCTGCAAAGGGCTATTGGCGCACGCCGTCGCCGGTCTGAGCCCGGCGGCAAAGACAAACGGCGGCCGAGGCCGCCGTTTTTCGAGCACACGATCGCGCCGCGGCTATTTCTTCTTGGCCGGAGGCTTGGCCGCCGGTGCCGGGGCAGGGGCCGGCGGCTGCGAGGCGGGCGTCTGGCCGCCCTGAACGCCGAGAGCACCGCCGGTGCCCAGTCCGCCGCGCACAGTTTGCGCCTTGTAGTTGCGAACCGCCTTCACCAGATTGTTGTAGGAGTCGACGAAGGCAGCGGTGATGACCTTGCCTTCGGGGGTACGCGAATAGGCGCCGCCGACTCCACCGCCACCGCCGCCAAACAGGCCGCCGAGCAAGCCGAAGTCCATGTTCTTGGCGCTTCCCTCCGCGGCGGCCAACTGCACCCCGGAGCGGTTGTCGATCATGATCAGCGTCGTGGCGGCTTCGTTGTTGCTCAATGAACCGCCGACCAGCGCGCCGACGCTGCCGAGCAGGCCACCGATGGCCGCCCCGGCGCCGCCGGTCTTCTCGCTGAACGTGATGTTGGGCTTCATCGTGTAGTCAGCAGCGACGATCTGGCCTTGCTGCATGTTGCTGCCCTGACGCATCTCGCCGGAATCACGCAACTGCCGCTCGCGCATCATGTTGTTGAACGACGACCCACGTTCGACGATGACGAAGCAGTTGCTCTGCTGGATGATCAGTCGCAGCAGTGGCACGGTCGAACCGAGCTTGTACTGCTGCGAATAGCGCGCGTACCAGGGCGAAGACTGATCCTCGTCGATACCGAGCGTGCCGAGCGACTCGTTGCATTTCTCCAGCCCGGTGTTTTCCCCCTGCGCACTGGCGCCGCCTGCCGAGCCTGAGGCTACCGTGCCAGCGCCGCCGCCCGTGGGTGTGGTCGACAGGCATCCGGCCAAGGCCAGCGCGCTGGCCGCCGCCAGTACGATGCGCAATCCGGAACTCCCCAAGGCGCCGAAGGCGCCGGTGCCGCGTTCATCGCTTTTCCGCATGTTCTTCCTCACTCCCGCTGTGCCCGACGCCCGACGCGCCACGGACTGGCCGGAAAGATTAGCGCCGCAAGGGCGCACATGGAAGGGTACTTTCGGACGAGTTACCGGCGGGTTACTGGCCGCGCAAGACGGTCAGCAACGCTGGCGAGCTGGTTATGCAGGCCCACTCGTCGCAGACGCGGACGGTGAATAGCGTTCCGTCATCCGCAAAGGTGGTCGGAGGCGTGGAATAAGCGGATCCGGTGGCACCGAGGATGACGGATCCATTGCGCTGCCATTGGAACTGAAGCGGCCCGCCGGAGGCGCCGACGACGAAACTGGCGCTCTGGCCGGCGCTGACAACGATGCTGCGCGGCTGCTGGGTGATTTCCAGCCGTTCGGTCGGTGCATCACTGTCGAAGCCGATCGAGAAGTAGCAGCCCGACAGTGCGCCACAGAGCAGCACTGCCGTCTTCAGGCGGAACCCTGCGCGGGCCTGACGAATCAGCATGGGCAGAGGTTAACGCCGCGGGGGCATGGCCGTTGATACAGGTCAGGCCAAGGCTCGGTCATCGGCGCAAGATGATTTCAAAGGAGGCCGCCATGAGAGCCCGAACCGTCACCGTGCGCGACCTGGCTGCGCAGGAAGTGGTAACTGTTACGCCGACGACGACGCTGATCGAGTGCGCGAAGATCATGCGCACTCAGCATGTCGGTACGGTCGTCGTTATCGACGACCAGGGGAGCACTGACACTCCCCGCGGCATCGTGACCGACCGCGACATCGTCATCGAGGCCGTAGCGGTCGGTCTCGACCCGGCAACGCTGACCGCGAGCGACGTGATGGCCGAACCGCTGGCGACGGTACGTGACAGCGACGACATCCTCGACGCGCTCGCCCGCATGCGCGAGCACGGTGTGCGACGGCTGCCGGTGCTCGACAGTGCGGGTCATCTGGCCGGCATCATTGCCGTCGACAACCTTCTCGAAGCGCTGGCCGAGCAACTCGACGCGGTGGTGCGTGTGGTGAAGGCCGAGCAGACGCGCGAGGCGATGACCCGCAAGTAGGGTCGAATCGGAGCGCCGAGGCAAGCGCTTCGATGAAGCCGCACGGCGGGCAGTCGCGAAGTCGATTGCGGCCGCCGGGCCGTGCGCCGGGGTGGATCGAAGCAGCACCGAATCAGGAGCCGCTGCCGTGCCGAAGACCAACGCCGATCTGGCTGCTGCCTTCGAGCAGACGGCCGATCTGCTCGAGTTGCAGGCCGCCAATCCGTTTCGTGTCCGCGCCTATCGCAATGCCGCGCGGGTGGTCGGCGATCTGAAGCGCGATCTGATCGCCGACGTTGCGCAGGGCCGTCCGCTGCCGAAGCTGCCGGGCATCGGCGCCGACCTGGCTGGCAAGATCGAGGAGTTTGCGCACAGCGACCACCTGACGCTGCTCGATCGCATGCGTCGGCAGATTCCTGCCGGCGTTACCGAGATGCTGCAACTTCCCGGGCTCGGCCCGAAGCGCGTGCGTGCGCTCTATGAAGAACTGCAGGTGACGACCCTGGCGCAGCTGGCGCGCGCTGCGCGCGATGGCCGTATTCGCGCCTTGCCGGGGTTCGGCGCCAAAACGGAATCCCGCATCCTCGAGGTGATCGACGCGCACGCGCACAAATCGCAGCGACTGAAACTGGTCACTGCGGCGCAGTACGCAGCGGCGATGCTCGGGCATCTTGGCAAGGGACCAAAGGTCGCGGCCGCGGTGGCCGCAGGCAGCTTGCGACGGGCGCGCGAAACGGTCGGCGACCTGGACCTACTGGCAAGCGCGCCCGACGGCGCCGCGGTATGCCGGCATCTGCTTGACTACCCTGAGGTGGCCGAAGTGCGTGCCGCCGGCGACACTCGCGCGACCGTGGTGCTGAAGTCCGGCGTGCAGGTTGACCTGCGCGTGGTGCCGGCGGCAAGCTTCGGCGCGGCGCTGCTTTATTTCACCGGTTCGAAGGCGCACAACATCCGGCTGCGGAATCTCGCCCTTGAACGTGGCCTGAAGCTGAACGAATACGGGCTGTTCAAGGGTCGCAAGGTGGTGGCGGCGGCGACCGAGCTGGCGATCTACGAGGCACTGGGGCTGCCGTGGATCGCGCCGGAGCTGCGCGAGGACCGCGGCGAGATCGAGGCGGCACGAAAAGGCGCGCTGCCGGCGCTGATCGAGCGCGCCGACCTCGCCGGCGATCTGCACGCGCATACCGACTGGAGCGACGGCACGGCAAGCATCACGGCGATGGCCCGTGCGGCCGAGGCGCAGGGATTGAACTACCTGGCAGTCAGCGACCACAGCCGGCGGTTGACCGTGGCCCATGGGCTCGATCCGGTGCGGCTCGCCAAGCAGTGTGCTGAGGTCGAGAAGGTCAACGCGCGGCTGGGCGGCATTGAACTGCTGACCGGCATCGAGGTCGACGTGCTCGAAGACGGAAGCCTTGACCTGCCTGAGGCGGCGCTCCAAGCTCTCGACGTGGTGATCGCCGCCGTGCATTCGAAGTTCAACCTCACACGTGCCGCGCAGACGCGCCGCATTCTGGCCGCGCTTGACCACCCGAACGTGCGGATCCTCGCCCATCCGCTCGGGCGGCTGATCGACCGCCGTGAGCCCTACGAGGTCGACATGCTGGCGGTCATCCGCAAATGCAAAGCACGCGGTGTGGCGCTCGAACTGAATGCGCATCCGGAGCGGCTCGATCTGACGGATCTGCACTGCCGGATGGCCAAGGACGAGGGGGCGTGGGTGAGCATCAACTCGGACGCGCATCGCGAGCACGAATTCGACCACCTCGATTTCGGTATCGGCCAGGCGCGGCGCGGCTGGCTCGAAAAAGCCGACGTGATCAACACACGACCGCTGCGTGAGCTGCGTGCGTGGCTGGCCGGCAAGGAGCGGCGATGAACTTCACTTCGAATGCGTTCGCCGTGAACGGCGAGATTCCGACCGTGTACACCTGCGAGGGCCGTGATGTTGCGCCGCCGCTCGCGTGGAGCGACGTGCCGGCGCGCACTCAGACGCTGGCGCTGATCGTCGACGATCCCGACGCGCCCGATCCGGCCGCGCCGAAGATGACCTGGGTGCACTGGGTGCTGTACGACCTGCCCGCATCGAGCACGGGGCTGCCCGAGAGTGGCGCGCCACTGCCTGCGGGCACGCGCGAGGGGCTGAACGACTGGAAGCGCACCGGTTATGGCGGGCCCTGCCCGCCGGTTGGGCGCCACCGCTATTTCTTCAAGCTCTATGCGCTCGACACCTCACTGTCGTTCGCACATCCGCCGAGCAAGTCGCAACTCGAGCAGGCGATGAAGGGCCATGTGCTGGCGCAGGTTGAACTGGTCGGCACCTACGCGCGCCAAGGTCGGCGTTAAGGCGGCTGGCAACGGGGTCCGTCGCGGATCGTCCGCGTGG
>JBFINI010000129.1:0-8134 GCA_041611275.1 Burkholderiaceae bacterium | reverse complement strand
TCGGCAACGTGGACATCGTCCCGGCCGTCAAGAAGCCAGCGCGGGCCGTCATTCTGCAGTCGTTGCACGGGTGTGCGCAGAACGATGTCGGCGCCGCGGTCGCATAGCGCGCGCACGGCAGGTTCAACGAAGGTCCGCGTCAGATCGTGGCGTGGAATCAGCAGGTCGGAACCCTGAGCATCGGCGGCCAACGAGTCGCGCAGGACGTTCAGAAGCACCTGCGCGGATGCCTGTTCGAGTTCGACGTTCAACGCGGCCAAACACAGCGGTCGCCACAGGCGCAGGCGCAGTTCGGCAGGCGTGTCGATAAACAGCGTGCTCGCCGGTTGATCGGCCGCCAAAGTCCAGTCGCGCCGGTGCCAGCGCCGGACCCAAGACAGTGCATGCCAGCGCGCCGGCCATCCCAGACCGCGCGCAAGCAGCAGTGCGGCTGCCAGATGCGCCGGCGCCGGCAGGCGCCGCGCACGCAGTTCGAAGCCATCCGGGTAGCAGATTTCCAATGGCAGGCGCAGCAGTGCGCGGTCGATATCGACCCCGATCTCGCGCATCATTCGCAGCGTTTCACGATAAGCACCGATCAGCAGGTGCTGACCGTTGTCCAGCGCGTAGTCGCGGTCGCCAAGGGTGAGCGCCACGCGGCGCGCGCGGCCGCCCGCGTGCGCCGCGGCGTCGAACAACGAAACCTGATGGCCGCACCTGGTCAGTTCGAGTGCGCAGGCCAACCCCGACCAGCCGGCGCCGATGATGGCGACACGGCGAGTCACTGCGAGTTCACCTCATGCTTGCCGCGCCGGGCCGCGGCTCGGAACCGAACGATGCACCGAAGATCCACGTGCGCCAAGCGATCCACAGTTTGCGCAGCGGTGTCAGCGCTATGCGCTGGTGCAGGACACGGAATTGCGCGCGTTCGATTTCGTCGAGCAAGGCCGCATAGATCGCGCCCATGATCAGTCCTGGGCGCTGCGCCCGGCGATCAGCGTCGGGCAGCGCGGCCAGGGCCTCCGCAAAGGCGCGGCGAGCCCGCTCGGCCTGGAAATGCATCAGCGGCAGATAGCCTTCGACGTAACGGCAGGCGAGCAGGTCGGCCACCTTCACACCATGGCGCTGCAGGTCATCGAGTGGCAGGTAGACGCGGCCACGTCGCGCGTCCTCGCCGACATCGCGCACGATATTGGTCAGCTGCAGCGCCAGTCCAAGCTTGCGCGCGTACTCGAAAGTGCGCTCGTCAGTGACGCCAAAGATGCCCGCGGCCAGTTCGCCCACGACACCGGCAACGTAGTGACAGTAGCGCGCCAGGGCCGCGTAATCGAGATAACGGTTTTGCTGCAGATCCATCGCCATGCCTTCGAGCACCAGCAGCAGTCGGTCGCGGGCGATGCCGCAAGTCGACAGATGCGGGGTCAGCGCGCGGGTGACCGGATGCTGTGCTTCGTTGCGGAACAGGCGGTCGATCTCGTCGTGCCACCAGGCGAGCTTCGCCTGTGCCACCCGTGGATCGCTGGTCTCGTCGACAGCGTCGTCCACTTCGCGGCAGTACGCGTAAAGCGCGGTTATCGCGCGCCGTCGCTCGGGCGGCAGGAAGACAAAGCTGTAGTAAAAGCTCGAGCCGCTGGCAGCGGCTTTCTGCTGGCAATACTCGTCGGGACTCATCGTTTTGCTGCGACGACGCACGCTATTCACATCGCCACTGCGCGCGCTGTCATGCGCAACCAGTCGCGGAACTGCAGGACCGGGCGGTACTTGAACACGTCTCCATTGACGCGATCGATTCTTTCGAGCACGCGCAACCCGCCTTGGAGAACCAAGCGCAGCTCCCAGCCGATGCGGCCGGGCAGGCGGCGCGCCAGAGGTGCGCCAGACTCTAGCATTCGTCGCGCCAGCGACGTCTGCGCCCGCATCATTTCCGTCCACGACGAATCGACGCGCCCTTTCGCAATTGCCGCTTCCGCAACGGCATAGCGCTGCAGTTCGCATTGCGGCAGGTACACCCTCCCTTTGTCCCAGTCGATACCAACGTCCTGCCAGAAGTTGGCGAGCTGCAGGCCGGTACAGATATCGTCCGACCACGCCTGCGCCGTTTCGTCTTCGATTCGATAAAGACAGAGCAGCAGGCGGCCAACAGGGTTGGCGGACCGGCTGCAGTAGTCGAGCAGCGCCGGGTAATCAGCGTAGCGCTTGACCGTTACGTCCTGCGCGAACGCGGAGAGCAAATCGCGCAACAGCGCCAGCGGCAACTTGTGCCGAGATACCGCAGCAGCCAGGTCCGGCCAGCCGCCTTCACCGCTGGCCTCGATCTGATCGAGCACGTTGCCCAGGTCGGCCAAAGCCGCCAGGCGCTCCTGCGGCGCGGCGTCGCCTTCGTCGGCAATGTCATCGGCGGTGCGCGCGAAGCGGTAGATCGCTCGTACGGCGGGGCGCAAGGCAGCGGGCATCAGCAGCGACGCGACGGGAAAGTTCTCGTAATGGCCGACACCCATGCGGTGACGCTAGCACGCAGCGCCGGCGCCGCCGGCAACAACGAGGGCATCGATTAGAATTCGCGGCTACTCGGCGTCGCAGCGCGGCGCCGAAAGCGTCGCGAAGGTGGCGAAATTGGTAGACGCACCAGGTTTAGGTCCTGACGCCTTCACCGGCGTGGGGGTTCGAGTCCCCCCCTTCGCACCAGAGACTCGATAACGATCAACGCCGGAACACGCGACCGGCAAGCAGGCGAACCCGGAACATGTTGGAAGAAGTGGAAAACCTCGGCGCGCTTCAGCGCCGCCTGGATATCTCGGTGCCCGCTGAGGCGCTGGCCAAGGAAGTCACGGCGCGGCTGGCAAAACTGGCCCGCTCGGTGAAGATGCCCGGCTTTCGGCCGGGCAAGGTACCGATGAAGATGATCGCTTCGAACTACGGGGCGCAGGTGCAAGCCGAAGTGCTGAACGACAAGATCGGCGAGGCATTCAACGCCGAGGTCAGCGCGCGCCAGCTGCGTGTGGCGGGCACCCCGACCGTCGCGCCCAAGGCGGGCGGCAGCGACGGCCAGCTGATGTTCTCGGCGACCTTCGAGATCTATCCGGACATCGACGTCAGTACGCTCGGCAGCTTTGCCGTCGAAAAGGCGGTCTGCGAAATCGGCGATGACGAAATCGACAAGACGATCGAGATCATGCGGCGACAGCGCGCCAAGGCGGTCGAAGTCGAGCGACCCGCCGCCGACGGCGACCGGGTCACGGTCGATTACAAGGGGGCGGTCGATGGGGTTGCGTTCGACGGCGGCAGCGCGACTGACTTTCCGTTCACGGTCGGACAGGGACGCATGCTGCCCGAATTCGAGACGGCCGTCCGCGGCATGAAGCGGGGTGAATCGAAGGTATTCCCTCTGGTGTTTCCGGCTGACTATCGGGCCACGGAACTGGCTGGCAAGACGGCGTCGTTCGACGTCTCGGTGAAAAAGGTCGAGCAGCTCGATCTGCCGACTGTTGATGCTGCGTTTGCCCGCCAGCTCGGCGTGCGTGACGGCGATGTGGCAAAGATGCGCGAGGAAGTACGCGGCAACCTGCAACGCGAAGTGCACTCCCGCCTGCGCGCCCGGACCAAGGACAGCGTCATGGGCGCCTTGCTCGGTGCGGTCGGCTTCGAGCTGCCGAAAAGCCTGGTGGATGCGGACAGCCAGCGGCTGGTTGAACTCGCCCAGAATGATCTTGCTTCACGTGGCATTGATCCGCGCGAAGCAAAGTTGTCGCCAGAGACTTTCATGCCGCAAGCCGAGCGCCGCGTACGCCTTGGGTTGATGGTCGGCGAACTCGTGCGGA
The DNA here is from genome assembly GCA_041611275.1 of Burkholderiaceae bacterium. Taxonomy (GTDB): domain Bacteria; phylum Pseudomonadota; class Gammaproteobacteria; order Burkholderiales; family Burkholderiaceae_F; genus JADJWR01. Next base: position 4,337 of record JBFINI010000129.1, on the reverse strand, counting down.
CGCAGAACCTGCAGCCGCGGCAGGACCAGATCCGCAGGCGACTCGAGGAGCTCGCGCAAAGCTACGAGAAACCGGCCGAGGTTATCCAGTGGTACCTCGGCAATCGGCAGCGGTTAGCCGAGGTGGAAACCATGGTGATGGAGGATAACGTGGTTGACTGGGTGTTGCAGCGGGCCAACATCACCGAGTCGCCGGTCCAGTTTGATGAACTCATGGCCAGCAACGTCGGTTGAGGAAATCAATGAGCAGTTCCCTTGATAGTGCACGCGGCAAGCAGGATCCGCAGTCGCTCGGCATGGTGCCGGTAGTTATCGAGCAGAGCGGCCGCGGCGAACGCGCCTACGACATCTACTCCAGGCTGCTGCGCGACCGGGTTGTGTTCCTGGTTGGCCCGGTCAACGATCAGACGGCCAATCTGGTCGTTGCGCAGCTGCTGTTCCTCGAGTCGGAAAATCCGGACAAGGACATTTCGCTGTACATCAATTCTCCCGGTGGTTCCGTGTATTCCGGCATGGCCATCTACGACACGATGCAGTTCGTGAAACCCGACGTGTCGACCATCTGCGTCGGCATGGCCGCCAGCATGGGCGCTTTCCTGCTGGCCGCGGGCGCCAAGGGCAAGCGCTTCGCACTGCCGAACTCGCGCATCATGATCCACCAGCCGTCTGGCGGCTCACAGGGCCAGGCCTCCGACATTGAGATCCAGGCGCGCGAGATCCTGCATTTGCGCGAACGGATCAACAAGATCCTGGCCGACCGCACCGGGCAGTCGGTCGACCGCATCGCACGCGACACCGATCGCGACAACTTCCTGTCCGCCGAGGATGCAGTAAGCTACGGATTGATCGACAAGATCTTCGTCAAGCGCGAAGGCAACTAGGCGCAGGGATCGGGCGGGATGTCGGACAAGAAGGGCTCGGGCGAAAAGCTTCTTTATTGCTCGTTCTGCGGCAAGAGCCAGCACGAGGTCAAGAAGCTGATTGCGGGCCCGTCGGTGTTCATCTGCGATGAGTGCATCGACCTGTGCAACGACATCATCCGCGACGAAAACACGGTTGACCCATCGACTGCGGTCGCCAAGTCCGACCTGCCGACGCCGCAAGAGATCTGCAGCATCCTCGACCAGTACGTAATCGGCCAGGAAAAAGCCAAACGCATCCTATCGGTCGCCGTCTACAACCACTACAAACGGCTGAAGAACCTCGCCGCCAAGGACGAGGTCGAACTGGCCAAGAGCAACATCCTGCTGATCGGGCCTACCGGCTCAGGCAAGACGCTGCTGGCGCAGACGCTGGCTCGATTGCTGAATGTGCCGTTCGTGATGGCCGATGCGACGACGCTGACCGAAGCGGGCTACGTTGGCGAGGACGTCGAGAACATCATTCAGAAGCTGCTGCAGAACTGCAACTACGAGATCGACAAGGCGCAGCGCGGTATCGTTTACATCGACGAGATCGACAAGATCTCGCGCAAGTCGGATAACCCGTCGATCACCCGCGACGTCTCGGGCGAGGGCGTGCAGCAGGCGCTGCTCAAGCTGATCGAAGGCACGATCGCCAGCGTGCCGCCACAAGGCGGGCGCAAGCATCCGAACCAGGACTTCGTTCAGATCGACACGACGAACATTCTGTTCGTCTGCGGCGGCGCATTCGACGGACTCGAAAAGGTCATCCGCAGTCGATCGGAAAAGAGCGGCATCGGATTCGGTGCCGAAGTCGTCTCGCCCACCGATCGCTCGGTCGGCGAGCTGCTGCGCGATGTCGAGCCGGAGGATCTGATCAAGTTCGGCCTGATCCCAGAACTCGTTGGTCGTCTTCCGGTGGTGGCCACGCTAGATGAACTTTCCGAAACGGCGCTGGTCGAGATTTTGGTCGAACCTAAGAATGCGCTGGTCAAGCAGTTTCAGCGCCTGCTACGCATGGAGGGTGTCGAGCTCGAGGTTCGGCCCGAAGCACTGGCTGCGATCGCCCGCAAGGCACTGAAGCGACGTACGGGTGCGCGCGGCTTGCGCTCGATCGTCGAGGGCGCGTTGCTCGACGTCATGTACGACCTCCCGAGTCAGAAGAACGTTGTAAAGGTCGTTCTTGACGAAAACGCGGTGGCCGGTGGCCACCCGATCCTGATTTACGCCGACCCGCCAAAAGTCGCAGGCGCGCCGCGTTAGATTCGCGCCGCGACCGCACGCGCGGCTGAGCGAGCGCCCGTGCTAGAGTCATTTTGCGGATGAGCGATCCATCGGCCCGGTCGGCCTTGTTATTGCCGACCGGCGCCCGCATCTGCGGGTCTGAACCCGCGAAGGACCTGATATGTCCACCACGCTACTGCCTTCCGAACGAATCGCACTGCCCTTGCTCCCGCTGCGCGACGTCGTTGTTTTCCCGCACATGGTGATCCCGCTGTTTGTCGGACGGCCGAAGTCAATCAAGGCCCTCGAGACGGCAATGGAAAGCGGCAAGAGCATCATGCTGGTGGCGCAGAAGAATGCCGCCAAGGACGAGCCCGTCGCCGAGGACATCTACCCGATCGGGTGTGTGGCCAATATCCTGCAGATGCTCAAATTGCCCGATGGCACGATGAAGGTGTTGGTAGAGGGCTCGCAACGCGCGCACATCCACAGCATCGAAGATGAACAGACGCATTTCACCTGCGAGCTGACGCCGGTAGCGCCGGAGCCGAATGCCGGCTCCGAATTGGAGGCCCTGCGGCGCGCAATCGTCGCGCAGTTCGACCAGTACGTGAAACTGAACAAGAAGATCCCGGCCGAGATCCTGACCTCGATTGCCGGCATCGACGATCCCGGCCGCCTGGCGGACACGATCGCTGCGCACTTACCGCTGAAGCTTGAGCAGAAACAGAGCGTGCTCGAAATGTTCGGCCTGGCCGAGCGGCTCGAACATCTGTTGGCGCAATTAGAGACCGAGATTGACATCCTGCAGGTCGAAAAGCGCATCCGCGGCCGCGTCAAGCGGCAGATGGAGAAGAGCCAGCGCGAGTATTACCTGAACGAGCAGGTCAAGGCGATCCAGAAGGAACTCGGCGAGGGCGAGGAAGGCGCCGACATGGAGGAACTGGACCGCAAGGTCAAGGCCGCGCGCATGCCCAAGCAGGCGCGGCAGAAGGCCGAGGCGGAACTGAAGAAGCTGAAGCTGATGTCGCCGATGTCGGCCGAGGCCACCGTCGTGCGCAATTACATCGACACGCTGATCGGCCTGCCGTGGAAGAAGAAAAGCAAGATCAACAACGATCTGGGCAACGCGCAGAAGGTGCTCGACGAGGATCACTATGGACTGGAGAAGGTCAAGGATCGCATTGTCGAGTACCTGGCCGTTCAGCAGCGCGTCGACCGCCTGAAGGCGCCGATCCTTTGCCTGGTCGGACCGCCGGGGGTCGGCAAGACCTCGCTTGGTCAGTCGATCTCGCGGGCGACGAATCGAAAGTTCGTGCGCATGGCCTTGGGCGGCGTGCGCGACGAAGCGGAAATCCGCGGTCATCGCCGCACCTACATCGGCTCGATGCCCGGCAAGATCCTGCAGAACCTCAGCAAGGTCGGCGTGCGCAACCCGCTGTACCTGCTCGACGAAGTCGACAAGATGGGGCAGGACTTCCGCGGCGATCCGTCTTCAGCGCTGCTCGAGGTCCTCGACCCGGAGCAGAACCATACGTTCGTCGACCACTATGTCGAGGTCGACTATGACCTCTCGGACGTGATGTTCGTCGCCACCGCCAACACCATGAACATCCCGCCGCCGCTGCTCGACCGGATGGAGGTGATCCGGCTGTCCGGTTACACGGAGGATGAGAAGGTCAACATCGCAATGCGCTACCTGCTGCCGAAACAGATGAAGAACAACGGCGTCAAGAAGGGCGAACTGGAAATCGGCGAAGCGGCGGTGCGCGACATCATCCGCTACTACACGCGCGAGGCCGGCGTGCGCGCGCTCGAGCGCGAGTTGTCGAAAATCTGCCGCAAGGTTGTCAAGACTTCGCTGTTGAAGTCGAAGGCCACCAAGACAAAGGTGGTGCCGCGCAATCTCGACAAATTCCTCGGTGTGCGTCGCTACACGTTCGGCATCGCCGAGAAGGAGCCGCAAGTCGGCCAGGTGACCGGCTTGGCGTGGACGGAAGTCGGCGGCGAACTGCTGACGATCGAGGCGGCGGTGATGCCCGGCAAGGGCAACATCATTCGCACCGGATCGCTCGGCGACGTCATGAAGGAATCGGTCGAGGCCGCGCGCTCGGTCGTGCGAAGTCGTGCCCGCCGGCTCGGCATCCGCGACGACGTATTCGAAAAGTCCGACATCCACATCCATCTGCCAGAAGGCGCGACGCCGAAGGAC
>JBFINI010000128.1:0-8228 GCA_041611275.1 Burkholderiaceae bacterium | reverse complement strand
TCACGGTCATTGTCACGGAAAGGCCGATGGAACCGCTCGATCTGGCGGTGTTCGAAAGCGTCGGCGTCGATCCGCGCACGTTCGACTATCTGCTGCTCAAGTCACGGATGTATGCTCGGCCGGCGTTCGCGCCAATCGCCAGCGGGCTCATCGAATGCGACAGCCGTGGCGTCTGCAGTTCCGACTACGGCCTGTTCTCGTTCGCAAGGCTGCGCCGGCCGGTCTATCCGCTCGACGCGCAGGTCGCTTACGCGCCGTAGCCGACTTTTCAGCCGATGCATCTGGTTACACCTCGCGCACCGCGCGGGCGGGCTGCGCGCATCGACCGGTCAACTGGCGCCAGGCGGAAACGGTTATTGAGAGAACGGCGCGAGCAGCGGCGATGGAACGCTGCAAGGCGCGCTCGTTTCAATCGCTGCCCGCGACAAGGAGAAGAGACATGACGCTATGGAAGCTCGTCGCCGCTTTGAGCGTGCTGGCGCTGTCGGGGTGCGTGATTGCACCGCTCCCGCTGCACCCGCACCGAGCGCACGGCTACTACGTTGCACCGCCCGTGTACTGGGGCGGCGGCCATTACTACGACCATGGGCCGCGGCATCGCGGTCCGCGAGGACACGGACCGTGGCGGCGCTGGTAGACCGCGGCCTCAGCCGGCCCCGCCGGCATCAACGGTGGCCAGCGCACTCATGTTGACGATCCGGCGCACCGTGGCCGCCGGCGTCATGATGTGCACGGGCTGCGCGGCGCCAAGCAGGATCGCGCCGATGGCAATGCCCCCGCCCGAAACGGTGCGCACCACGTTGTAGGTGATGTTGGCCGCATCCAGGTTCGGCATGATCAGCAGGTTGGCCTCGCGCGTCAGGTCCGAATCGGGAAACATATCGTGCAGCACTGTTTGCGATAGCGCCACGTCGCCCTGCATCTCGCCATCGACCGGGAAATCGGGCGCATGGGCGCGGATGATCTCGAGCGCCTCGCGCATCTTCTGGGCACTCGCTGCATCGGAGGCGCCAAAGTTCGAGTGTGACAGCAGCGCCACGCTCGGCTGCACGCCGAAGCGGCGCACCTCTTCGGCTGCCATCATCGTCATTTCGGCGATCTGCGCCGCGGTCGGATCGACGTTGACGTGGGTGTCACAGATGAACAGCTGCCGGTTCGGCAGGATCAGCAACTGCATTGCTGCCAGCGTGCTGACGCCGGGCCGCGGGCCGATCACGGTGCGGATGTACTTCAGGTGGTCGGCGTAGCTGCCGACGATGCCGCACAGCATCGCGTCAGCCTCGCCCATTTGCACCAGCATCGCGCCGATCAGCGTCGTTCGCGTGCGCACTTCGGTCTGCGCCAGCGCACGCGTGACGCCCTTGCGCTTGGCCAGCGCGTAATAGCCCGACCACGTTTCCTTGTAGCGCGGGTCGTCCTGCGGATTGACGATCTCGACGTCGGTGCCCGGCGTCAGGCGAAGGCCGTAGCGCTCGATACGCATGGCGATCACATCGGGTCGGCCGATCAGGATAGGCTTGGCCAGGCCCTCATCGACGACCACCTGCACCGCTCTGAGTACGCGCTCCTCTTCGCCTTCGGCATAGATGACACGCTTCGGGCTCTTGCGCGCGGCATCGAACACCGGCTCCATCGCCGCGCCGGACTGGTAGACGAAACGGCGCAGGCGCGAGCGGTAGGCAGCGATGTCGGTGATCGGCCGGGCGGCCACGCCGCTGTCCATCGCCGCCTGCGCCACGGCCGGCGCGATGCGCTCGATCAGCCGCGGGTCGAACGGTTTCGGGATCAGGTACTCGGGGCCGAAACGCAGGCCATCGGCGCCGTAGGCGCTGGCGACCACGTCGGAAACCTCGGCGTGCGTCAGATCGGCGATCGCGCGCACGGTGGCCAGCTTCATCTCCTCGTTGATCGTCGTCGCGCCGACGTCGAGCGCGCCGCGGAAGATGAAGGGGAAGCACAGCACGTTGTTGACCTGGTTCGGATAATCCGAGCGGCCGGTGCCGATGATCACGTCGGGCCGCGCCGCCAGCGCGTCCTCCGGCATGATCTCCGGATTCGGATTGGCCATCGCCAGGATGATCGGCTTCTCGCCCATGGCTTTGACCATGTCGGGCTTGAGCACACCGGCGCTGGACAGGCCCATGAAGATGTCGGCGCCGGGCATCGTGTCGGCCAGCGTGCGAGCCGACGTTTCGCGCGCGTAACGCGCCTTGCTTTCATCCAGGCCGCTGCGTCCGGCATACAGCACGCCCTTGCTGTCGCAGACCAGGACGTTTTCGCGACGCATGCCGAGACTCACCAGCAGGTCGAGACAGGCGATCGCCGCCGCGCCAGCGCCGGAGCAGACGAGCTTGGCCTTGCCGATGTCCTTGCCGACATAGCGCAGGCCGTTGAGGATCGCCGCCGCGGCGACGATCGCCGTGCCGTGCTGGTCGTCATGGAAAACCGGAATCTTCATCCGCTCGCGCAGCTTGCGCTCGATGTAGAAACATTCCGGTGCCTTGATGTCCTCCAGGTTGATACCGCCGAAGGTCGGCTCGAGCGAGGCGATGATGTCGACCAGCTTGTCGGGGTCGTGCTCGTCGATTTCGATGTCGAACACATCGATGCCGGCGAATTTCTTGAACAGGCAGCCTTTACCTTCCATCACCGGTTTGCCGGCCAGCGCGCCGATGTTGCCCAGGCCGAGCACCGCGGTGCCGTTGGTCACCACCGCCACCAGGTTGCCGCGCGAGGTGAGATTGCCAGCTTCGTGCGGATCGGCCGCGATTGCGTTGCAGGCCTCGGCCACGCCGGGCGAATAGGCAAGCGACAGATCGCGCTGGGTGACCATCGGCTTGGTCGGAACCACCGAGATCTTTCCCGGCGTCGGGCGACGGTGATAGTCGAGCGCAGCGTCGCGCAGGATGTCTGTCATCGGCTTCTCCTTGATTGCGCGATCGCGTTGCACCGGCGGCGCCGCGAACTGCGCGTTTCTTGCAAGACTAGCGCGCCCGGGCCGATTACGTGAAACGCACTGCCGTTACCATGTCGCCATGTCCGCCGCTGCTTCCGCTCCCATCGATGCCGCAGCACTGCGCAGCGCGCTGGCGCGCCGCGTCGCTTATCGCACGGAAAGCCAGAACCCGGAGCGCGCGGCCGAACTTCGCGCGTATCTCACCGATGAAATCGGCCCGACGCTGGTCACGCTCGGCTTCGCCTGGACGCTGTGGGAAAACCCCGTCGCCGGGCAGCCACCGCTGCTCGCTGCCGAGCGGATCGAGGATCCGCGTTTGCCGACTGTGCTGATGTACGGCCACGGCGACGTGGTGCTCGGCTACGACGCGCAGTGGAAGAAATCCGCCTCGCCGTGGACACTGGAAGAGCAAGGCAACCGCTGGTACGGCCGTGGCACCGCCGACAACAAGGGCCAGCACTCGATCAATCTGGCGGCAATCGAGCACGTGCTGAAGCACCGCGGCAAGCTCGGCTGCAACATCAAGTGGCTGTTTGAGATGGGCGAGGAGGTCGGCTCGCCCGGCCTGCGTGCGATCTGCGAGGCCAAACGCGAAACGCTGGCCGCCGACGTGCTGATCGCCAGCGACGGCCCGCGCTTGCGCTCAGACCTGCCGACGCTGTTCCTCGGCTCGCGCGGCGCCTTCAATTTCGTGCTTGACTGCAACTTGCGCGACAGCGGTCATCACTCGGGCAACTGGGGTGGGCTGCTGGCCAATCCCGGCACGATCCTCGCGCACGCGATCACCTCGCTGGTCGACGCGCGCGGCGCGATCCTTGTGCCCGGCCTGCGCCCGGCGCCGATTCCGCCGAGCGTGCGCCGCGCGCTGGCCACGATCGAACCCGGCGAGCCGGATGGCCCGCTGATCGACGTGGACTGGGGCGAGCCTGGGCTGAGCCCGGCCGAGCGCGTGTTCGGCTTCAACACACTCGAGGTGCTGGCCTTCAAGTCCGGCAATCCGGAGCATCCGGTCAATGCGATTCCCGGCCGCGCCACGGCACACCTGCAGTTGCGCTTCGTCGAAGGCTGCGATCCGGGCCATTTCATCGCGACGATCCGCGCCCATCTCGATGCGCACGGCTTCTCGCGTATCGACGTCTCCCCGGCGCGCAGCGAAGTGATGAACGCGACCCGCCTGGATCCGGACAATCCCTGGGTGCGCTGGGCAGCGGCGAGTGTCGAGAGAACGGGCGGCCAAAAACCGGCGATCCTGCCCAATCTCGGTGGCTCGCTGCCGAACGACTGCTTCGCGCAGGTGCTTGGCCTGCCGACGATCTGGCTGCCGCATTCGTACCCCGCCTGCTCGCAGCACGCCCCCGATGAGCACTTGCTTACCGATGTCGCCTTGCAGGGCGTGGCGATCATGGCCGGGCTGTTGACCGACCTCGGCAACGGCTTCCCGCCCGGCACCGCCAAGGCGCGCTGAGGCGCGCGGTCACTGGACATCATCCGTTACATCTTGCCGGTTGCTGGGTCCGTGACGCGGCCCAACAATCAAATCATCGAAGACGGCATCGTTCCTGATGCGGTCGCCCGCAGCTGCAAGAGGTGACCTCGATGAAAGCGCTGAATCTCCTCGCCGCATGTGTCGCGGCATCCGCCGCGCTGCTCGCCGTCAGCCCCGAAGTACAGGCGCATGGCCGCGCGCGCGGTGGCGTGACGTTCCATTTCGGCTATCACTGGCCCGGTTACTGGTGGGGCCCCGGTTACTGGGGTCCGCGCTATGTGGTTCCGCCGTACGCGTATCACGCTTACCCGCCCGCTTATTCGCCGATTGTCGTCGCGCCGCAGGATCCGCCCGTCTATATCGAGCGCGAAGCGCCGGTAGAAAGCGCCGCGCCGGCGTGGTGGTACTGGTGCACCGACGCCAAGGCGTACTACCCCTACGTCAAGCAATGCCCGGGCGGCTGGCAACGGGTGGCCCCGCAACCACCCCCGGACAAGCGATAGACAAGGTGCAACATGAAACACCTCATCAAGCGTTCATCGATGCTCGGCGCGATGCTGCTCGCCGGCTGTGTGGTGCTGCCGCCATCAGGCCCGAGCCTGCAGGCCCTGCCCGGTTCGCGGCTGAGCTTCGACCAGTTCCAGTTCGACGATGCAACCTGTCGCCAATACGCGACCGCGCAAAGCGGTGGTCGCGGCCCCGCTGAAACCGCGCAAGACAGCGCTGCCGCCAGTGCGGTGGCCGGCACTGCGATCGGAGCACTGGCCGGCGCAGCAATCGGCGGCAACTCCGAGGGCGCCGCAGTCGGCGCCGGCATCGGGCTGCTGACCGGCGCGATGGCCGGACTCGGCGCGTCGCAGACCTCGTACCACGTCGTGCAGCGCCGCTTCGACAGCGCGTACTACCAGTGCATGTACGCACGCGGCCACAAGGTGCCGGTATCGAGCCGCTACGCGCAGGCCATGCGTGAACGCATCGAACGGCCGCGGGCCCCGGTGGTGCCGCCGCCCGACGCCGCAGTCCCACCGCCGAACGCGCCACCGCCGCCGGCGCCTTACGTGCCGCCGTACTGGCCGAACACGTCGCCGCGCTGAGCGGCGAAGCCTGCGCCGGCTACTGCGGCGGCGCCGCGGTCACTTGGCGGCGGAACTCGCGCAGTCTGGCTTTCACGCGCGCGGCGTTGGCCGCACCCAGCCGCAACAGTAGCTTCTGTCCGGCCGAGCGCGCTTCGAGCGCAGGATCGGCGAATTCGTAGAGCACCTTCGGTTGCACCAGCTTGATCGGCTCTTCAATCTGCGGCGTGGCCAGCAGATGGTCGATCACCGCCACCAGCCGGTCGTTGAAGTGCCCCTGCGGATAGCCGAGATCTCGGTAGGCCTGCTGCAGCAACGGATAAAAGCGGATGTAAAGGGCCGCGGCCTGCTTGCTGTCGATCACCTCAAGCAACCGCAGGTGAGCAGCGTAGCGTGCCGCGTTCTCGGCGCCGATGCTCCGCACCTCACCCTCGTTGATCACGAAGGCACCGCCCGGCCCGCGCACCGGCATGACCTTCTGCGCCACCTTGGCGCGCGGCAGGTTATCGATGGTGGCGACGATGCGGCTGGCGATATCGCGCATCTGGAAGAACTCGAGCAGCGATTTCTCGCCGACCAGCTTGCTGATCGCCGCACGCAGGGCGCTGTCGCTTTCGGCCAGCGGCGGCAACGGCGCTGACTCCTGCACCGGCGCTGCCGCCGCAGGAGCTTGCTCGATCGGATGCTCGACGGGCGGTGGCTCGGCCTTGGCCGGTTCGCTGGCCGGCGCCGAGGGCGCCGGCGCCTGCACAACGGCGGCGGGTGTCTCAGTAGTGCGTCCCTGCCACCACCACAGCGCGGCCACGCCGGCGGCCGCCAGCACGAATACGCCGAGCACCCACCACCAGATCGTCCTGTCCTCGTTCATCGCTACCCCCTCCGCCGCACTGCGCTTCCGCCGGTCTGAGTCGGTCGGCGCCGTTTCGGTTCCCTAGTGTGCACCAGGGTCAAGCGACAAACGGGCGCACTCCGATCAGCCAGACATGCAGGTAAAGGGCGAATGCCGCCCATAACGCAGCGCCGATGACGATCGTCGCCACGTCGCCGGCCAGTGTCGCCTTGGCGTCAATGCGGCCATGGATACGATCGCGCCGGCGCGCGGCGCGGAAATCGAACACGGCCCAGGTCAGGAACCCGCCAAACAAGAGCAGATCAGCCAGTGTGCCGTTGGCCAGCAGATGGCCCGCGGCCCAGACTTTCACGCCCAGCACCATCGGATGCTTGACGACAGCCCTGATTCGATTGCGCGGCACGTAGGCCGCAACCAAGAGCACGAACGCAAACAGCATCAACAGCGCCGATAGGTGTCGCGCCCACAGCGGCGGGCTCCATAGCATGATCGGCGACTGACGCGCCTGCCCGTAGCCGACGATGATCAGCGCCAGACCGACCACCGAGACCACTGAGTAAAGTCCCTTGAAAGTCGATTCGCCTCGTTGCGCGATCTGCGCGCTGCGCCAGCCGTCGGCATAGATGCGCATGGAGTGCACGCCGAGGAAAATGATCAGTCCGGCGATCAGGAGGGTCATGGCGGCTGAGCGCGTTTAGGGGAGTGGCGCGCATTTTCGGCCGAAACGCAGTGCAACAGGGCAATCATCATCGATCTGCCGCGCGCCGCACTGCCCACGCCGGCTGCAAGGAAGCCGGACGGCGTCTTGTCTCAGCGCAAAGTTGCGTCGACGGCGGGTGCTAGGTTGCCACGCATGAGCTTGCAAGGCCGCCCGATGGGCGACCCCTTGAGTGGGCAGCGCCAACCCGCGTCGATGGCCGACCCCGATACCGATCGCCTTGCCGCGGCGTTGCGCGCCGTCCTGCCTGCGGCTCGCGTCATTACCGACCCGTTGCGCCGCCTAGCCTACGGCACCGACGCCAGCTTCTACCGGCGCGTGCCGCGCGTGGTGCTGCAGATCGACAGCGAGACCGAGCTCATCGCTGCACTGGCAGTGTGCCGCGAGCAGCGCGCGCCACTGACCTTCCGCGCCGCTGGCACCAGCCTGTCGGGGCAGGCGATCTCGGACTCGGTGCTGCTCACGCTCGGCGACGGCTGGCGCGAGGCGACGCTGGGGCTCAATGCCGAAACGATCCGCCTGCAACCCGGCGTGATCGGTGGCCACGCCAACCGGCTGCTGGCGCCCTACGGCCGCAAGATCGGGCCGGACCCGGCATCGATCGACGCGGCGAAAATCGGCGGCATTGCCGCCAACAATGCCAGCGGCATGTGCTGCGGCACGCGCGAAAACAGTTATCACACGCTGGCCGGCATGCGCGTGATCCTCGCCGACGGCACCGTGCTCGATACCGAGGATGCCCAGTCGATCGTCGCCTTCCGCCGCAGCCATGCCGAACTGCTGCTGGGCCTTACCCTGCTGGCGCGCCGCGTGCAGGAGAACGCGCCGCTGGCGGCGCGGATCCGCCACAAGTACCGGATGAAGAACACCACCGGCTACGGGCTGAACGCGCTGACCGATTTCGCCGATCCGTTCGAGATCCTGACCCACCTGCTGATCGGCTCGGAGGGCACGCTCGGTTTTATCGCCTCGATCACCTATCGCACGGTGCCGGATCACCCGCACAAGGCCACTGCGCTGATGCTGTTCACACATCTGCGCACCGCTTGCCAGGCGGTCACCGCGCTGAAGCCAACGCCGGTGGCGGCGGTCGAGCTGATGGACCGCGCTGCGCTGGCCAGCGTCGAGCAGCAGGCAGGCGTGCC
>JBFINI010000127.1:0-8248 GCA_041611275.1 Burkholderiaceae bacterium | reverse complement strand
CAGATGGCGGCCGACCGCATCCGCGTCGGCGAAGCCGACGTGATGCTGGCCTGCGGCACCGAGTCGATGAGCATGGTACCGATGACCGGCAACAAGCCCACCTTCAATTCGCACATCTTCGAGCGCGACGAGAACATCGGCATCGCCTACGGCATGGGCATGACCGCCGAGAAGGTCGCCGCGCAGTGGAAGGTCACGCGCGAAGCGCAGGACGAGTTTGCGTTGGCCTCGCACCAGAAGGCGATCGCGGCGCAGAAGGCTGGTGAGTTCAAGGACGAGATCACGCCGTTCGAAGTGGTCGAGAAAACCGCCAACCTGGCCACGCGCAAGCTCGACGAGAAGAAGAAGACCGTGTCGCTCGACGAAGGCCCGCGCGCCGACAGCACGCTGGAAGCGCTGGCCAAGCTGCGTCCGGTGTTCGCCGCCAAGGGCTCGGTGACTGCCGGCAACAGCTCGCAGACTTCCGACGGCGCCGGGGCGCTGATCCTGGCCAGCGAGCGCGCCGTCAAGCAGCACAACCTGACGCCGCTGGCGCGCTTCGTCAGCTTCGCGATCAAGGGCGTGCCGCCGCAGATCATGGGCATCGGCCCGAAGGAAGCGATCCCGCTGGCGCTGAAACACGCGGGGCTGACCGCGGAGGACATGGGCTGGATCGAGCTGAACGAAGCGTTCGCGGCGCAGGCGCTGGCGGTGATCAACGACCTCGGTCTCGACAAGTCGAAAGTCAACCCGATGGGCGGCGCCATCGCGCTTGGCCATCCGCTCGGCGCCACCGGCGCGATCCGCTCGGCCACGGTCGTTCACGCGTTGCGTCGTCGTAATCTGAAGTACGGCATGGTGACGATGTGCGTCGGCACCGGCATGGGCGCGGCGGGCATATTCGAGCGCGTTTAGGCGGCTCGCGAACGGCGCGGTTGCGCTGCGTGGCAACGGAAGCTGTTCGCCCATGACGGTCGCCGAACACTTCTACCGTTCGTTCGCTAACCGCGATTGGCGCACGATGGGCGCGCTTTATGCCGACGACGCGACGTTCTCCGACCCGGCGTTCCCGCTGCTGAAGGCTGGCGAGGCACGCGCGATGTGGCGCATGCTGATCACGCGCGGCACGGATCTGCAGCTCGAATACGAAGTGCTCGACGAAACCAACCAGGCTGCGCGAGTGCGCTGGACTGCGCGCTACACCTTCAGCCAGAGCGGTCGGCCGGTGGTCAACGAGATCACCGCATCGATGCAGTTGCGCGACGGATTTATCGTTCGGCATGTGGATGGTTTCAACTTCCACCGCTGGGCAGCACAGGCGCTCGGCCCGGCCGGCATGCTGCTCGGATGGCTGCCGCCATTCAAGCGCAAAGTTCAGGCACAGGCCGACAAGGCGCTGCGCCGCTTCATGGCCACAGTGCCGAAGGACCCAGTCACATGACCATCAAGACCGATATCGTAGACGGCATCGCCCGCATCGAAATTGCCCGGCCCGAGAAGAAGAACGCGATTACCGTGGCCATGTACCAGCAGATGGCCGATGCCATTGCCGCCGCACATGACGATTCCACGGCGCGCGTGATCCTGATCCACGGCCAGCCGGATATCTTTACCGCCGGCAATGATCTCGAAGACTTCATGAAGAATCCGCCGTCGGGCATGGACGCGCCGGTGTTCAAGTTCATGGCCGCGCTTGGGTTGGCTGAGAAGCCGGTGGTCGCGGCGGTGAACGGCGCCGCGGTTGGCATCGGCACGACCATGCTGTTGCATTGCGACCTCGTCTACTGCGCCGACAACGCGATGTTCTCGATGCCGTTCGTTTCGCTCGGCCTGTGCAGCGAGTTCGCCTCCAGTCTGCTGGTGCCAATGAATGCCGGGTATCACAAGGCGGCCGAAAAGCTCCTGCTTGGCGAGCCGATGAGCGCCGAGGAGGCGCTGGAGATGAAGATCGTCAACCGCATCATCGCGCCCGACGAGGTGCTCGGCTATGCGAAGAAGCAGGCGGCGCGCTTTGTCGGCCTGCCGCCGACCTCCGTGCGCGAAACCAAGCGGCTGATGAAGTCGGCGTGGAAAGCGATGACCGAGAAGCTGATCGTCGACGAGGCGACCACCTTCGGCCGCATGCTCGGCAGTGACGAGGCCAAGGAAGCGTTCACTGCCTTCTTCGAGCGGCGCAAGCCGGATTTTTCCCGCTTCGGCTGACGGCGATGAAACTGCGTCGCGATGTCAGCCTGGACGCGCTGAACGAACGCGCGAACGGCCGCTTGCCTGGGTTGTTCGGACTGCAAGTCGTTCACGTCGACGAACGGGAACTCGTGATGCGCATGCAGATCCAGCCGCAGATGCTGGCCCCGAACGGCTTCCTGCATGCGGCCAGCGTCATCGCGCTGGCCGACACCGCCTGCGGGTTTTCGACCATCGCCCACCTGCCCGACGGCGCCGAGAGCTTCACCACCGTCGAGCTCAAGTGCAACTTCCTCGGCACCGCGACCGAAGGCATGCTGGAGGCGGTCACGGCCGGCGCCCACCTGGGGCGCACTACGCAGGTATGGGACGCCACCGTGCGCGAAGTCGCGAGCGGCAAGACGCTGGCGCTTTTTCGCTGCACGCAGATGATTCTGTGGCCGAAGCGCTGAACGCTCACCGCTTTCGATGATCGACATCGTCGCCCGCGTGGTGCTTTTTCCGCTGCTGCTGGCGCAGGCGCAGGGCGTGCGCGCCGGCGTGGTGCCGTTGCCGGAACCGGCGGGTGCGCGCGCCGGCCGCGTCGGCGGCAGCCGCCGCACGCTGAGCTTGCTGGTGATCGGCGATTCAAGCGCCGCCGGGGTCGGTGCGCAGCACCAGGACGAGGCGCTGGCGCGGCCGCTGGCGCGCCATGCTGCCCAGCAACTCGACGCTGCGGTGACCTGGCGCCTGCTGGCGCAGACTGGGCTCACCTCCGAAGCGACGCTGGCGTACCTGAAGGCGCACAGCGTGCCGCCCGCCGATGTGGCCGTGGTGGTGGTCGGCGTCAACGACATCACCCAGCAGGTGTCGGTGACCGAAGCGCTGAAGCACCGCGCTGACATCGCCATCTGGCTCAATGCACATGCCGGCGTGACGGACGTGCTGTTTCCGGCGCTGCCGGAAATGGAACTGTTTCCGTCGCTGCCGCAGCCGCTCGCCTGGTGGGCTGGGCAGATGTCACGGCGGAACAATCGCGCGCAGGCCCGTTGGGCCAGGGCCTGGCCGCTCGATGTCCCGCACGTTCAGCACGTGTCGATGGACGGCGTGATGCGAGCTGATCTGATGGGCGCCGACGGCTTTCATCCCGGCCCGCGCCTGTACGCAAGGGTGGCGCAGCACCTGGCCGATGTCATCGCGTCGACCCTGCTCGACCGCGAATCACTGACCGAGGAGACCTCATGAACCTGAAAGGCAAGACGATCTTCATCTCCGGCGCCTCGCGCGGTATTGGCTTGGCCATTGCCAAGCGCTGCGCCGTCGACGGCGCCAACATTGCGATCGCCGCCAAGACCACCGAGCCGAACCCCAAATTGCCCGGCACTATCTACACGGCGGCCGACGAAATAGAAAAGGCCGGCGGCAAGTGCCTGCCGCTGCAGGTCGACATCCGCGACGAGGCGCAGGTGCTCGGCGCGGCGAAGCAGACGGCGGAGAAGTTCGGCGGCATCGACATCGTGATCAACAACGCCAGCGCCATCAACCTGACCAACACCGAGGCGACGCCGATCAAACGCTTCGACCTGATGTTCGGGGTGAACGTACGCGGCACCTTCCTCGTCACCCAGGCCTGCCTGCCGTACCTGAAAGCCTCCGGCGAGCGCAAGCGCAACCCGCACGTGCTCACCCTGTCGCCGC
Organism: Burkholderiaceae bacterium; assembly: GCA_041611275.1. Classification (GTDB taxonomy): domain Bacteria; phylum Pseudomonadota; class Gammaproteobacteria; order Burkholderiales; family Burkholderiaceae_F; genus JADJWR01. The sequence goes on along the minus strand of JBFINI010000127.1, from coordinate 4,408 downwards.
CGCTGAACATGGAGCCGCGCTGGTTCGCGCCGCACGTGGCCTACACGATGGCCAAGTACGGCATGAGCATGTGCGTGCTCGGCCAGGCCGAGGAATTCAAGCCCTACGGCATTGCGGTGAACGCGCTATGGCCGCGCACCGTGATCCAGACCGCGGCGCTACAGATGATCCCCGGTGTGAAGCCCGAGCATTGCCGCAGCCCGGTGATCATGGCCGATGCGGCCTATGCGGTGCTCACCATGGACGCAGCGAGCACGAGCGGCAATTTCTTTATCGACGACGAGGTGCTGAAGAAGACCGGCGTGACCGACTTCGCCAAATACTCGGTCGTTCCGGGCAGTAAGCAGTTGCTGCCGGACTTGTTTCTTTAGAAGCGACGAACGACCGACTCAATGTTGCGAACTGCGGCCGGAAGGCGGGTTGAACGCAATCCAGGAGCGGACGCTGAAGCTCCGGGATCGACCCGAAGCCGTCCCGAAGTTTCGAGCAGACCGGCCGCTCAGCGCGGCACGACTATCTGACTTTGGTTAGACCAAAGACGAGGAACAACGTCATGCGGTCAGCTCCTTGGTGCGAGGCAGATGTCAGGCATCTCTTCTCTTCTGAATGGACCTAAGTGCGTTGGTCGCGATGAATCCCGAAAGCACAACAGCAACGGATTACGAATCCGCTGCTGCTGCGATTTGTGAAGTTTCTCGCTTGTATCGATCCCGTCAAGTCTGTTCGTAGTTCGGTGCTCGTCGAAGTGAGATGATTTATGGTGTCGGCATCGACAAGTCCAATGATGCGTCCTTACAGGTCACCGGACAAAGCCGCGCAGCGGGCTTGGGCGTTGCAGAACCGGGATGGATTTCAACCGTTAGCATCAAGAGATCTTCTAACACCAACCTCTGGGTGAGCCTTCGTTCGTAGCTCAGACCAAGGTCGCGGTCGGAACAAAGTCCCTTTACTTGGGGACTGGTGCGCGTAAGCATGGACACCGATACGAGATCGACTGGTCAGTCATTTTCGGCTGTCATGACATGCGCATAGGTATCAACTAGCAGTCACACTGGGGAGAAGAAATTCTGAACGTGATCCTCAATACGGGTCCGATCAAGATCGATATCGGATGCGGCAGCAAGAAACGCGAAGGATTTATCGGCGTCGATCAGTTCGCTCTGCCAGGGGTCGATGTGGTGTGCGACCTTGCGAGCGGTCGTTGGCCCTGGGGTGACGGGACAGTGTCGGAGGCCTACTGCTCCCATTTTCTGGAGCACCTAACCAACCTCGGCGGCAAATGGGAGCGGGTTCACTTCTTTAACGAGCTTTATCGCGTTCTTCAAACGGGCGCGAAGGCAACATTGATCCTGCCGCACTGGGCGAGCACTTTGTACTATGGTGACCCGACACACAAGGAACCCTTTAGCGAGTTTGGGTTCAACTACCTGTTGCGCGATTGGCGGATGAACGCAGCGCTGCACACGGATTCAAGCGTCAACCCAAATGGGTATAGCTGTGATTTCGACTTTGCGGTGGGCTACGGGCTGCACACGTCACTCTCGAACCGTGACCAGAAATACATAGAGTTCGCTGTGGCCTGGTACAAGGAAGCGGTCCGCGAGATCCATGCCACGCTGACGAAGAGGTAATGTGGCTCTGACGCGGCACGGCACAACGTTTGTCGTCTTGCGAACCGTGTTGTTCGAAAACAGATGCTTTTGGAGAATCGACAAGATTTCTCGCAGTGCAAGCGCGAGCCAGCAAGGGCCGTCGGTTTCGGCTCGGATGTTTCCGCAGTCGCACGGCGGCGGGTCGCCGCAAGCAGTACACAGCGTCAACACGAGATGGCCCTCCTGAGAGGCTCTTGCTTTGAGCCTAGACGGAAAGCGGCGAGCAACGGATAGAAGGTTCGCAGATTTGTCGGCGACTGGCTCTATCTGTGTCATGAGTCTTTGGACTCGTGCTCAGTTCATCTGAATTGCGGGTCGGCCGATTCATTCAGCATCCATGAAACCTTGTGGGATCGGGTCGGCCAGAAATCTTCTGGGATTGCAGAGGCAATGCCCAGTGTGGCGCGAAGTTGTAGGAGCGGTCTAGGCCGGCTCGCGACTCAGCGATTCATTCGCTTTCGACATCCGAGCCGATCAGTCCAGGCTGGCGTCTTGCGATTGAAGTGCACTTTGCGGTGGCGCCACTGGACCTCGTCATGCGCCACGATGTCCGTGAACGACAGCGTGCGACGTGCCAACAAATTGCCTGCGGCCGCTCGGGTCAAGCCAATGATCCTGGTGCAGGGATGACATATGTAGTGATCGCCAATCTTCGGCGAGAGGATGCGCCGACCGCCGCGCGGTTCTATGTCCCCTCGATCCCTTCAAGCGCATACGAAAAGGCGTCGTCGATGTTCATCGCGCGGCCCTCCTCGCGCAGGCGATGCGCCGAGTCCGAGCCCAGCGCGGCGCGTAGCCGCGGGACGGTGTGCTGATACAGTGCCATCGAGGTCGGCGTGTAGATGGACATCACTTTCCTGCTCGCGCCGGCCGCCGAGCGGGCCATGACCAGCAGCTCTGCACTGCGCCGGTGTCGGCCGCCAGCGCGCGCCCGCCGTGCGCAATTACGGTCGCAGGACGATCTTCGGTGCCGCGCTGGCCCCGCTGCTTAGATCCGAAAAGCCTGCGGTCCATCGGCCAGCGCCCGTTCCTCGACCCAGGCGAGGTCTCCGAATTGCCCTGGTGCAGCGCCGCCACGGTGGCGCGCAGGTCGGCGGTGGAGTAGGTGCTCAGCGTGGATTGACGGACGCATCACTGCCGGCTTACCCGCGGCGGACCGGGCTGTCCGCGTCAGCGGGTCAGCGCGATTGCGGCGCCGACGAACGCCGCCAACCACAGGGTCTCCGCGCCCACCATCAGTAGCGGTCGCCATCCGGCCCGCGCCAGTCGCCCCATGCTGGTTTTCAGGCCGAGCGCCGCGATCGCCGTCACTAGGCAGGCGCGCGACAGTTCGTTCAGACCCTGCGCCAACTGCGCGGTTAAGGTGCCAGCGGAATTGAGCGCCACCATCGTGATGAACAGCCATAGGAACCACGGCAGCAACGGCTGGCGCATCGCCCTGCCAGCCGCGGCGGCCGGGTCCTGCGTGCCCGCGGCTCCGCGGAAGGCCAGCGCGACGGCGAAGACAACCACCGCCAGGAGCGAGACGCGAAGCAGTTTGACGACGGTTGCGACGTCGCCCGCGACCGGCCCCAGCATGTAGCCGGCGCCAACCACCTGCGCGACGTCATGGATGGTCGCACCGAGGAAGAGCCCGGCGGTCTCCGGCGGCATGGCGAGCGCGCGCGCCAGCAACGGGTACAGCACCATCGCCAGCGTCGACAGTAGCGTCACGGCCACGACCACGGTGAGCGTGAAGCGCTCGCCGTACCGCTCGCGCGGCAGCACGGCCGAGATCGCCAGCGCCGCTGAGGCGCCACAGATCGCCACTGCGCCACCGGACAGCACGCTTTGTGCGCGGCTCATGCCCAGCCACCGGCCGAGTGCCAGCGCGAACAGCAGGGTGCAAACGATCGCGGCCACCACCGTCAGCGCCGTGGTCCAACCCAATGCGACGATCTGCTGGGCGGTGATGCGCGCGCCCAGTAGCCCGACGCCCAAGCGCAGCAGCGTGCCGCCGCAGAACTCTATGCCACGCCGCGTGACGGCGTCGCCGCTCAGGTGGTGCAGCGCGACACCGAACAGCAGCGCATAGAGCAGGGTCGGTCCGCCATGCAAGTGCGACACGGTGCTGGCCGCCAGCGCCAGCACGGCAGCCAGCCCAATGCCCGGCCACAGGCCCGCGCCCAGGCGCCACGCCTGGCGCGCGCGCTCGCCGTACAACATTACGGGCGAAGCACGATCTTCGGCGCCGCGCTGGCCCCACTGTCCAGGTCGACGAACGCCTGCGGTCCATCAGCCAGCGCCCGCTCCTCGACCCAGGCGAGGTCGCCGAACTGCCCCTGGTGCAGCGCCGCCACGGTGGCGCGCAGGTCGGCGGTGGTGTAGGTGTAGGTGCCCAGCAGCGTGATCTCGGCCAGGGTCAGCTTGCGCATGTCGATCTCGCTTGCCCAGTCCTGCAGGCCGACGTGCATCACGACGCCACCGGGCTTGATGGCGGCCAGGGCCTGCTGGCGTGTGGCCTTGGCGCCGACGGCGTCCATCACGTGGTCGAACGCGGATTCCTCTAGCGGCGAGGCGCGCGGGTCGACGACCTCGCAACCCACCGCCCGCGCGAGCGTCTCGCGGCGTTTTGGGTTGAGTTCGGTGACGACCAGTCGCGTGACGCCGAGGCGGCGGTACAGCAGCGCGGCCAGCATGCCGATCGCGCCGCCACCGATCACCAGCACCCGGCACTCGTGCAACGGCCTCACCAGCGCGCGAATCGACAAATTGAT